>JACOST010000019.1 GCA_016178705.1 Deltaproteobacteria bacterium
GCCGACCGTGGGAGGTTCACCGGGAGACAACCATCAACGCCAGTGGCCCGGTGCGGCTGCGCGCGGACCACCACCCCGCCGCCCCCGCAGAGAAGAGGTGTGGCTTTCATCCCGCCCCTTGACAAACCGAACCATGGCAGGCGCAGAGGAAGGGCTTCAAGGCAAAGTCGCAAGGGCGCAATGACGCAAGGCGAGCATCCTGCGCACGGAGTCCACTTCTCCGAGACAAGGCCGAACCCTTGCGCCTCTGCGTCCCTGCGCCTCTGCGTTGAGTTCCCGTCTTCGGCCTGACAATTTGAATTGGAAGGGGGGAACGGGTTTGTTCGGCTGCTATCGCTACATGCTCGCGATGATGGTTGTGGCCGGCCACATCGGACACAACCCTCGGTGGGCGGGCAGCTACGCGGTGTTCGGCTTCTACATGCTGAGCGGCTTTCTGATGACGAACATCCTGCACGAGGCCTATGGCCTCGACGCCGCGGGGATGCGTCGCTACTTCGTCAATCGCGCGCTGCGCATCTATCCCGCGTACTGGTGCGCGTTGCTCTTGTCAATCTTCGCGGTGGCGCTTGCACCGCAGAGTGCGAACGTCCTGAACCCGGTCTTGCACATGCCGTCATCTCTGTTGGCTTGGGTATCGAACGCGAGCCTCTTCGGTCTGACGATTCCCGTGCCGCAGCGGCTTGTGCCGCCCGCGTGGTCGCTGAACGTCGAACTGAGCTTCTACATCGCGCTGCCGTTGCTGCTGTGCCGGTGGCGCGTCGGCACTGTGATTTGGTTCGCGATCAGCAGCGGATACACGGCCTACATGGTCTATCAAGGACGACCGTTCTTGGTTCGCTACGCTCCGCTAGCCGCAGCCAGCTTGCCTTTCAGCATCGGCGCCTTGGTATGGCATTTCCGTCGCGCGCTACCGAGCGTCTCAACGCCTCTGCTCGGCGTCGCGTTCGTTGCCTATCTGGCGAACCTCAGCGGAGCGCGAGTGTGGTGGACCGATCCGAAACTTCAGGGGTTCTATGTGTCGCTCGCGTTGAGTTCGGTTCTGCTCGTAGGCCTGAGCCAGCGGACAACGGCGCGACCGTGGTTGCAGTACGTCGATCGCCAATTGGGTCGACTATCGTATCCGATCTTCCTCTTGCACTGGACGATTGCGACGTTGGTGGCCGCGACTGGAGCAATTGCGCCTACGAGAGGCGGCATGTTGTTCTGCGTCACGATCGTCCCGCTCAACTTGACGGCGTTCGCCGTCGCGTCGTTCGTCGAGGGACCTGTGGAACGCTTCCGCACTCGAGTGCGCGCGCGAGCGCCGCGGTAGCGCTCACCGAGCCGGTGCGGTACGAACCCGCGACATCACGGCACTCGATGCGCTTTTCCGTCATCGTCCCGACTTACAACCGAAAGGATCTGCTGCGCCGCTGTCTGGCGACGGTGGTCGACCAGGACTATGCGGACTACGAGGTGATCGTCGTCGATGACGCGTCCACTGACGGCAGCGGAGAAATGGTTCGGCACGAGTTTTCCCGAGTTCACTACATCCGCCAACCGGAACATCAGGGACAGTTCGTTGCGCGCAATCGTGGCATCCAAGCGTCCGACGGTGACCTGCTCGCCTTCGTCGATGACGACTGCGTGTACTCGCGTGATTGGCTGGCGGCACATGCGAAATACTACGGCGACAGCCGAATAGGCGCAGTAGGATCCCAAAAGGGACCACTGGTCCCCGACTTCTACTACAAGTTCCACGCGGCGCATTACTCTGACCAGTACCGGGCGGTGCAGCGTATGGAACGCATTACTGCGCGGCAGCAAAACCTGAGAACGGGCAGCATGAGCATCGCTCGCTGCGCGATTGAGCGTGTGGGCGGGTTCGATGAGCAGTTCGTGAAAGGTTCCACGCAAGATCTCGTCAGGCGCATCAGTAGCGCCGGCTTTCAATTTGTCTGCGACCCAGCCCTGTACGTGGAGCACACGCAGACCTTCACCCTGCGGACGTTCTTGGCGGACCGATTTCACGAGGCGTCGGGGCAGATCATGACTGACGTCAAAGAGGGCACGGTACGCGCACGGCGTTTCGTTCCGCTGCTCAACGTAGGGCGCACCTGGAAAGTCTGGCGCAACTTCCACGAGATGTTTGGTGGATCGATCCGCATCTTTGCGGCATTTTGGGGGCTGGCTCTTCTCACTCGGTGGGCGGAAGTGGCCGGCCGTGCCAACTACTACTGGACGGACGGTCGCAACTATCGGAGGCCCGCCTGACAAGGTTGGAGATTTCCGGCGAGGAGGCGACCGCGTCGACGAGCAATTCAACCCGCTAGGAGCGCGTCGACTTCGCCACCGGCATCATTGCGGTTTGACGCATCGAAGAGCGGTGACGCGCTCGCCAGCGCATCAACTCGACACCGGCCAACCGCCAACACTACAGCCACCAGATTTCCGCGCGCGACTTGGACGCGAGACGCGCACACCACACGAGCGATTCGGCTCGGCACTGGCGCACCGGGTGTTGAGTCCCCATGAGCTTGCCCCTCGAATGAATCGCTCGTGAGGAAAACCTTGCCCCCTGACAAATGAGCAGCGCGGCGCGGCAACGATTAGTTTCAACCTCGGATCGAATCGAATCTCCGAAGTCAGCGGACGAGTCCCTCATAGTGCAGGCAACGTTCGTAGGAAAACTTGTAGATGGGCTGAGTGGCGAGGGGCATCGCCGGATTCAAATTGCGGGAGTCTATGAAGCCAGGGAGTCCACCCATCGCTTCGTTAGTAGCCGAGAGACTGCACATTCTGCGGATGGAGGCGGGACGCCAGTCGTACCAATACCAGACCGCGACAGACGTAAGCAGAGCCAGTACAACGAACGCGCTGCGCATGACGCAAGCTCTAGCACTCTAGCACGCACTCCCTCAACTGACGGACCGAGCGTCTGCAAACGAGGGAAATCAACCTCGAATTGAATCGAAGCAGCTTGGCCTTCCCTCAACGTGCGGGATTCTGCCTGTGGCGCTGTTAGTCGTCGCGCGGGTCATGGTCGATCGACTCTTGCGCGGCCTCCATGGCCGCCCCCAACTCGTCTGCTGTGCAATGCTCGGGATTTTCGCACTCATCTTGAATCGCGATGCGAAACTGCTCGGCGGCGAACTCTCCCGGCGTCATGGAAGGTGGGCTGTCGTGGCAGGATGCAATCAGGAACGCCGCAACGACGACGAAAGGCTCGTATAGTGCGATACGCTTCATGCGCAGTTCCTCCAAGGTTGTCATCACAACCGTGCTCACCTCTACTCGCAGACCCCTCTATGCGCTGCTGCCTCTTCATATATGACCGTGCTTGGCTCCGAGTCGATCTGCTCGCTATGGGGGGCACCGATCCGATGAAGACGGTTTCGCGTGCACTCTGGCCCAACTACCACAGTGAGCGAGGCATCGACACCAGCTTCGCGTTGCTCTCTCGACTTTCCCACTCATCATGCTTCGATAGACCGCCGATTTTTGCGTTGGTTGCCGAGTCGTGCGCAAGTAGGGGTCGGACGGCGCGCCGGTTCGGGGCGCTCGCGGTACACTGACCCTCCACCACCTGATGGGATGCCTAGCCCGCGCGCCGTCGGTTCGGAGGCATGATGGCAAACCCAATTCCGCCGGAGATGAAGACGGGAACCGTCGGAGAACTGCTTGTTCAGTTACGTCTCCTCCAGTACGGCATACAAGCTGCGCCACCACTCAAGGACTCCGGTAACGACTTGATAGCTCTTCGTGGCTATGTGGTACGCACGATCCAGGTGAAGACGGCTACGACCCAAGCGCCCCCCAGGTGGCCACTCAAACGCCGCTACCACCTTCTCGCAGTCGTGCGGCTCGAGGGTGAGGGAACGGATCTGCGGCTGGATGAGAGCGAAATATTTCTGGTCCCGAAGTGCGCTCTTTCTGGCTTGGCGCACACCTGGGACGCACTTCGACCCTTCGCACTCTCGGAAGCGCACGTCCGCGATCTGTTCGCCGAATGATGATGCAGCCACCTGCTGTTGCAAAACCAGGACACTCTCGCTTTCAAATCAGAACACTCGGGCGCAAGGACGGACAGCTGTCTTGCCGTGCTCGGCCGACGCGGAGTAAGAGAGATCGGTGGCAGGATCGCTCGTCGCTGTTTCCTGTTGCCGTTCACGACTCTAGCATTCGCTGCCAGAGTCGGGGCGCAACCTGCGATCACTTTCCACGGTACCAATTTTCAGGAGAAGAAAATGGCGGCGCGCAGAATCGAACTGCGGACCTAGGGATTATGAGACCCTCGCTCTAGCCAACTGAGCTACGCCGCCATATCGGTCTCGGTTGGGAGAGCAGAGTGATAGAGAATGGCCCGCGGCAGGTCAAGGCGCGTCGCTCTTGCTCCGCTGCACGATTGTCCCTACATTCTCCCGCCATGAAGTGGGCCCGCGTACTTCCGCTGCTAGCCTCAATCCGAAAAAGGAATGGCTCGCGCCAAGCCGCAAAGCCGCCAAGGGCAGCTGTTGGCACGGCTCGTTCCTGCAGGCCCTTCTTTGCGACTTGGCGCCTTTGCGCGAGAACTATTTTCGGACTGGGGCTAACCATCGTGGCGCTCGCGGCGAGCGGCTGCGGCGCCAAGAAGAAGCTGCTGCCGGAAGGCTACTTCAAACAAGCCACCGCCGACTTCGAGAATGGCGCCTTCCCGATCGCCATCGATGAGTACAAGGAGATGCTCGACCAGTACCCGTTCGACGAACACGCCGAGGAGGCCGAGCTGAAGATCGCGCATGCGCAGTACCTCGCCGGCAATCTCACCGAGGCCGTCGCCTCGCTGACCGACTTTCAGCGCCGTCATCCGACGAGTCCGCAACTGCCGTTCGTCGGCTACGCGCTGGGCCTCTGCTACGCGCGCCAAATGGGGACCATCGATCGCGACCAGACCGCCTCGCAGAACGCGCACAACTACTTCGCCACCGTCGCGCAACAGTACCCCAACAGTCCGTTCGCGGAATTGGCGCGCGAGCAACTCGCGTTGTGCCGCAACAACCTCGCCGGTCACGAACTCTACGTGGCCGACTTCTACGCGCACAAGGATAACCAGAAGGCAGCGGAGTACCGACTGCTCGGATTGCTCGGCCGTTACGACGACACTGATGTCGCCGCCGACGCGCTGACTCAACTCGCGCGCGCGTACCGTAAAGGGAACGACCCCGAACGCGCGCTGCTCGCCGATGCGGCGCTGGCGCAGCACTTCCCCAACACCAAGCAGGCGCGCAGCGCGCGGCGACGGATCGAGAAGCAGGGTCAGGAAGAGTTGCTCGCCAACGACCCGATGCCGCGGCTGCTCGCCGGTGTGCCGCAGTCACGCGACATCACCTTCTCGCCGCCGGTCCAAGTGCCCGGCTTGGACAAACCTGACCACGCACCCGCCTCCGCCGCCGCGGCCCAGCCACCCTCGCCGTTCGGCCACTCTGGTAGTCGCTACTGACAATAGGAGTTCACCACGAATTGGTCATGACCTTCGGTCACCCGAAGAGCATGAAACGGGAATTCTTGTAGGGGCGCTGCTTGCTGCGCCCCGCCGGGCCGGGCAAGCGCGGCCCCTACGGCTCCCCGCCCACTGGGGAATTTTCAAAGGAGGCACGAAGACCACGAAGGGCGGGCATCGGAAGGTGCGCGGGATAAGAAGGTGGCCCCTCGATACGCAGCCCCTCGATACGAAGCCTTCGGCTTCTACTCGGGGCTGCTACTCGGGGAAACGGTTGGTTTTCACCGTCCCCAAAGTCTGTCTGCCCGCGAGTGAATCGTGAGCCTTCTTGCGCGAAACCCGACGGAATGAATCTCTCCTTCGCCTGCTCTCCTCGTGCCCTTCCTGCCTCCTTTGAAAGTCATCGCGAGGGCGGGGGACTGTAGGGGCCGCGCTTGCTCGGCCCGGCGGCGGGCGCAGCAAGCAGCGCCCCTACCCGAATTCCCGTTTCTGTCTTCGTAACTTCGTGCCTTCGTGGTGAACACTCCGTCCGATCAAGGCTGGAGTTCCACCTTCGGCGAATCAGATTGACTCCCCAATGTGATTCACGTAGCGTTCGCCGCAGAGAAGATTGAAGCGTACATACCTTATCCAGAGTGGCGGAGGGACTGGCCCGTTGATGCCACAGCAACCGGGTCCGATGAGAGTCGGGATCTGGTGCTAACTCCTGCTGGAGCCCGCGAGGGACCCGGATAGATAAGGCGAGAGACTGAAGAGCCTCCTCCTGTCACCGGGGGGAGGTTTTTTTTTGGTGCGCCAGATCGAGAAGGATGATGAGCGGTCGCCAGACGACATGCGAAGCTGACCAAACGGTTGCGGACCGCGAGCGGCTGCGCAATGGCCGCGTCCTCGTCGTCGGAGCCGGCGGACTGGGTTGCCCCGCGGCGTTGGCTCTGGCGCTGGCGGGCGTCGGCACTATCGGGCTCATCGACGCCGACCGCGTCGACTTGTCGAATCTGCACCGCCAGATCCTGCACACTGATGCCGACATTGGCATCGCGAAAGTCGAGTCGGCCCGTGTGAAGCTCGCGGCGTTGCATCCCGCGGTGACCATTCGTGCAATCGAAGAGCGTCTGACCGCGAATACGTTGCCGGCGCTGTTTCGCCAGTTCGACTTCGTCATCGACGGTACCGACACCGCGGCGAGCAAGTTTCTCATCAACGACGGCGCGGTCCTGACCGGAACGCCGTACTCGCACGCCGGCATCCTCG
Source organism: Deltaproteobacteria bacterium (assembly GCA_016178705.1). Classification (NCBI taxonomy): domain Bacteria; kingdom Pseudomonadati; phylum Myxococcota; class Myxococcia; species Deltaproteobacteria bacterium. The sequence continues at coordinate 6,713 of JACOST010000019.1, forward strand.
GTTTCCGCGGCCAGACCTTCACCGTGATCCCGCACCGCAGCGCCTGCTACCGCTGCTTGTTTCCAACGCCACCACCCGCAGACGAAGTTCCGACCTGCCAGGAAGCCGGCGTGATCGGCATGGTGGCCGGAGCCATCGGAGCGATCCAGGCGGCCGAAGCGATCAAGTTTCTGCTGCGACGCGGCGAGTTGCTGACCAACCGCTTGCTGACGTTCGATGCGCTCACTGCGCGCTGGCGCAGCATCACATTGAAGAGCAATCCGCACTGCCCTCTGTGCAGTGCGCGCCCGACGATTCAATCGCTCGCGGCGGAGGCTGACGCGGCATGGCCCGAGTTGACGGTTGGTGGCGGATTGCGGGTTTCCTCTTCCTGTGGAGATCGTCGATGAACGTGGCCGCCATGCTGTTTTCCACCAGATTCCCTGTTCCCTGTAGGGGCGACGCATGCGTCGCCCTCGCATTGGCGTGTCCACCGCGGAGAAGACGGAGGGCGATGCATGCATCGCCCCTACGCTTCAGAGAAGTTCGCATGTTGCCGACATTCTCGAAACACCACGCTAGCGAAGGGATCGTCGACCGGCCCCGCGGCGTGAGCGTGAACCAGCCCCGCGGCTTGAGCGCCAGAAGAATGAATAAGGAGCAGCCATGAGTTGCGTAACCGGATTACGTTGTCGCGAATGCGGCCAGCCATACCCGATCGAGCCGCTGCACGTGTGTGAGACCTGCTTTGGTCCGCTCGAAGTCGTGTACGACTACGCCGCGGTCGCGCGCACGTTGACGCGCGAGGCGATCGCGCAACGCCCGCGCAATCTCTGGCGGTATCGCGAACTGCTGCCGGTCAACGGCGAGCCGCGCATCGGTCTGCACTCGGGGTTTACGCCGCTGGTCCGCGCCGACCGCCTCGCCACTGTCCTGGGCGTCAGCGAGCTGTACATCAAGGACGATTCGGTGAACCATCCGACGTTCTCCTACAAAGATCGCGTGGTGTCGGTGGCGATCTCAAAGGCCATCGAGTTCGGCTTCGACACGGTCTCGTGCGCCTCGACCGGCAACCTCGCCAACAGTGTATCGGCGCACGCGGCGCGCGCAGGACTGAACTGTTTCATTTTCATTCCGCACGATCTCGAGAGCGGCAAAGTCGTCGGCTCCGCTATCTATGGACCCCGGACCATCGCGATCCGCGGCAACTACGACGACGTCAACCGCCTGTGCAGCGAGGTCGCCGACAAGTACGGCTGGGCTTTCGTCAACATCAACATCCGGCCATACTACACCGAAGGTGCGAAAACCTATGGCTTCGAGGTCGCGGAACAACTCGGGTGGCGGCTGCCGCAACACATCGTCGTCCCGACCGCGGGCGGCACGATCCTGCCCAAAGTGGCTAAGGCGTTCCACGAGTTCGTGCAGGTCGGTTTAGTGGAGAACACGCCCGTGAAGATCTACTCGGCGCAAGCGGCGGGCTGCGCGCCGGTGATCAATGCGCTGCATCGCGGCAGCGATCTGATCACACCGGTGAAGCCGAACACGATTGCCAAGTCGATCGCCATCGGCAACCCCGCCGATGGCTACTACGTGCTGCAAGCGGTGCGCGAGTCGGGCGGCTGGGGCGAAGCGGTGACCGATGTCGAGATCGTCGATGCGATCAAGCTGCTGGCGCGCACCGAAGGTATCTTCACCGAACCTGCCGGCGGCACCACCGTCGCCGTCGCCAAGAAGTTGATCGAGCAAGGCCGCATTCCACGCAACGAATCGATCGTCATCAGCGTCACTGGCAACGGCTACAAGACGCTGGAGGCCGTGCGCGACAACGTCGAGCAGCCCTTCACCATCGACGCTCGGCTCGGCGAGTTCGATCAACTGTATCGCCAACTGAACACCACGCCCGCGGCGGCGCGCGCGTGATTCACCACGACCCGGAGGAGAGGTATCCATGAGCATTCAAGTTCGCATCCCCACACCGCTGCGCCGTTTCACCAACGGCGCCGACGAAGTCGGCATGAACGGCGCCACCATCGGCGCCGTCGTCAACCAGCTCGAGCAGCAGTTTCCCGGTATCAAGGAACGGCTCTGCGACGACGCCGGCAACGTCCGCCGCTTCGTGAACATTTACGTCAATGGTGACGACATCCGCTTCCTCAATCACCTCGAAACGCCGGTCAAGGACGGCGACGAAGTCTCCATCGTCCCGGCTATCGCCGGCGGGTGAGATGTCGGCTCGCCCGCACATCGCCGAAACGCACGAGCAAGCGGCGCCGGCTGCGAGCACTCCGCCGCGCCGCGCGCTCTCTGTGCTCGACCTCATCGGCAACACGCCGTTGGTCGAGATCGCCCGCTTGCGCGCCGCGTTTCGCACGAAACAAGGACGCGCGATCTCGCCCAAGGTTCGCATCTACGCCAAGCTCGAAGGCTTCAACCCGGGCGGATCGGTGAAGGATCGCCCGGCGCTGTGGATGCTGCGCGAAGGCATTCGTGCCGGTCAGTTGACGGCGGGCAAAGTCGTTCTCGATTCCACCTCGGGCAACACCGGCATCGCGCTCGCGATGATCGGTGCTGTGATGGGCTATGCGGTCGAGTTGGTGATGCCCGCCAACGTCAGCCGCGAACGCAAGAAGATCATCGGCGCGTACGGCGCGCAGATTCACTACAGCGATCAACTGGAAGGTTCTGATGGTGCCATCCGCATGTGCCGCAAGGTGCTGGCGGAAAATCCGGAACGCTATTTCAAACCGGATCAGTACTCCAACGTCAACAATCCGCAGGCGCACTACGACAGCACCGGTCCGGAGATCTACTGCGCGACCAACGCCGGCGTCACTCACTTCGTCGCCAGCATCGGCACCGGCGGCACCATCATGGGCACCGGCCGCTACCTCAAGGCGCAGAACCCGAAGATTCAGATCATCGCCGTCGAACCCGACGACGCCTTGCACGGGCTCGAAGGCCTCAAACACATGGCCAGCTCGATCGTGCCGAGCATCTACCACGAGCAGGAACTCGACCGGAAAGTGGGAGTCGGCACCGAAGACGCCTACGACACCGTCTACCGCCTTAGCACGCAAGAGGGACTGGTAGTCGGGCAGTCGTCCGGCGCCGCGATGTGGGCCACCCTGCAAGTGGCGGCAGAACTCGACGAAGGCGTCTTCGTCGTCATCTTCCCCGACTTTGGCGACAAGTATCTCAGCACCAATCTGTGGGCCGGCTGGAAGGATTGGCACCAGCGCGAGCGGCGGCAGGCATGACCCGCGAAACCAACATCGCCCGCAAAGTTCGCGAACGGGTGTATCTCACCTACCCCACCCGTCTGATCAAGGAGCCGTTGATCTATCAGGTAGGCCACAAGTTCAAGGTCGTCACCAACATTCGCGGCGCCAACATCAACGACACCATCGGCTTGGTCGCGCTCGAACTCGACGGCACACAGGCGGAAGTCGACCGCGCCATCGCGTGGTTGCGCGACAAAGGCGTCAACGTCGAACCGATCGAGAAGAATGTGATCGAGTAGCGTGGCTTCGTCATGCTCAGCGATGCGCAAATCGAACGCTACAGCCGCCAAGTGATCTTGCCGGAAGTCGGCGCCGCCGGACAGCAACGCTTGCTCGATGGCGGGGTGGCATTGGTGCGCTCGCCGGCGAGCGATGCGGCGCTGCTGTATCTCGCGGCCAGCGGCGTTGGCCGCATCGGTCTCATCGAAGGCTCGCACCCGCGTAGCGCGCTGACCGCTCTCGCGATGAATCCCGATGTGACCATCGAAGCACTCACAGTCGACCAGGTGCACGAGAGCGCGATGAGCACCTACGCGCTAATGATCGACGCGAGCGGGAGTGAAGCGCACCACCAGCGACTCAATCGCACCTGCGTGGCGCTCGGCATTCCGTTTCTCGTTGGGGCGATGCACGGATCGACGGCGACGCTCGCGATGCTGGTTGGACCGGCGACGAAAGCACCGTGCTACGCGTGCGTTGCGCCGCAGCTCGACATCGGCAATCGCGCCGAGTCAGCGCTCGACGCCGCTACAACCATCCTGCTCGGCTCGTTGCTCGCAGCCGAGGCCCTCAAGTGCTTGCTCGATGTAGGATCATCGCTGAGTGCCCAACGACTCACCTACGACTCGGCCAGCGCGACATTCGAGTACACGCCGCTGACGCGGCGCCCGGACTGCCCCGTGTGCGGTGACGCGTGACGGCCGTGAATCCCGGCCACCTCAAGGTCGAGCTGGCGCTCGGCGGCGTCGCCGTTGATGCCAGCGTGCGCACGCGGCCCGAGCTGCTGCCGGCGCTGCGTGATGCCCGGCACGTACTCGAACTGCTCTTGCCCGAAGATGTCGTCGTCGATGCACCACTCGCGAACGGACGCGGCGTCGTCTCCGATAGCCCCGCTCCGCATCGGCTCGCGTACGAAGGCGAGCAAGTGTTCTTACAACGCGAGCCGGCAACCCGCATCGAAGTCCGGATCATCCCGCCGCCGCAGTTCTATCGCGCGAACACGCCACACGGCATTCCGATGCGACGCATCGGCAGCGTGTTCGGCAGCTTCATCGCCCTCAATCCACTGGCGCCAGCATCCGACGGGCCATGCACACTCTGCAGCGGTCGGCCGACCGAGTACGACAGCGCCGAGCCGCATCCGATTGTCGACGTGGTCGACACGGTCCGCACGGCGTTCGCGGAAGGTGCGGTGGAGTTCGTCCTTTTCAACGCCAGCGTCACCGAAGCGGAAGACGGCGGCATTGCCGCGTTGGAGCCGTACATCCGCGCGGTGAAGCGGAACTTCGACACCTTCGTCGCCGTGCAGATGCATCCGCCGCGCAACAACCGATGGGTCGACCGCACCTATGCGATGGGCGTGGACGCGCTCACCTACAGCGTCGAAGTCCACGACGCCGACATCCTCGCGCGCTGCTATCCGGGGCGCGTGGCCATCATTGGACGCGAGCGCTACTACGAAGCGCTGGCGCACGCGGCAAGCATTTTCCCGAGTGGGACGGTGTGGAGCGATCTCACCGTCGGCATCGAGCCGGCGGAGTCGACCATGCGCGGCATCGACGCGCTGGTGCAAGCCGGTGTGCTGCCGGTCGTGTCGCTCGCACCGCCGCGGCACGGCGTGGCGCCCGCGGATGCGGCGGCGCCGCGCGCCGAAGAGGTTGCGCCGGTGTTGGCGCATCTCTTTCAAGCGACGCGGCAATCGAAGGTCAACATGGGCTGGGTGCGCGAACTCAGCTTTGGCATCACGCCGCTCGAAGCGCGTTTCTTCGCCGGTGAAGAAGCGCGCTTGAGCGTCGCGCAGCAGTTCTACCGCTCACGCTTGGGCGGCATGGCGGCGCGCAATCTCGCGCGATTGCGGCGGCGGCTGCGCGTGCGCACGGTGAGCGACTCGTTCGATTCGTCGCGGCTGTGAACGAGCCGCGCTGAGTTCCCTGCATATCAATGGCTGCCGACACTGAAGTCGTCATCGATACGCGCCGGCTGTGGGTCATCCTGCTCAGCCGCGGACGCAAAACCTACCTGCTTGCCGCCGGCGCGTTGCTGTACTGGGCGCTCGCCGCGATGCCGCAACCCAGCGGACTCAGCCGCGAAGGCCAGAAGGCGATCGCGGCCTTCGGCCTCTGTGTGTTCTACTGGATCTTCAACGTCCTGCCGCTGATGATCACCAGTCTGCTGGCGATCATCCTGCTCCCGCTCACCGGCGTCATGCGTAGCGGCCAAGCGTACGCGCTGTTCGGCAACGAAGCGGTGTTCTTCATCCTCGGCGCGTTCATCCTCGCGGCGTGCTTTATGAAGTCGGGGCTCAGCACGCGCATCGCCCTCACCATCCTTCACCGCTTTGGCAGCACACCCCGCACGCTGCTGCTGACCGTGTATCTGCTCAACTCGATCATGGCGTTCTTCATGTCAGAGCACGCGGTGGCGGCGATGAACTTTCCGATCGTCGCCGAGATGGTCGCGGTCCTCGGCTTGCAGCGGTTGCGCAGCAACTACGCGCGCGCGCTGTTCCTGGCGATGGCGTGGGGGACGAGCATCGGCGGCATCGCGACCTTGCTCGGCGGCGCCCGCGCACCGTTAGCGCTCGGCATCCTGCGCGAGGCCACGGGACAGTCATACGGCTTCCTCGAGTGGACCCTGCTGGCGCTGCCGCTGGTCGTGGTCCTGATGGTGGCGGGCTACTGGATCATCCTGTGGTTCTTCCCGATCGAGATCGACAGCATCGAAGGCGTCGAGCAGCTCCTGAACGAGCGCTGGCTCAAGCTCGGGCGCGCCACGTTCGAGGAGCGCGCCATCGGCACGGTGATGGTCCTGACGCTGATCGGCTGGGTAGTGGGCGGCGAGGAGTTCGGACTCGCCAACATCGCACTCGCCGCGGTGGTCTCGCTGTTCATGCTCGGAGTGGTGACCTGGCGTGACATTGAGCACCACGTCAACTGGGGCGTGATCCTGATGTACGGCGGCGCGATCGCGCTGGGCGCGGCGATTAACAGCTCGGGTGCCGCGGCATGGTTGTCGAAGGTGACCATCAGTCATTGGGCTTCCAGCGGAGTGACCGTCGTGCTTCTCCTCTCCTTGATATCGCTGCTGCTCACGGAAGCGATGAGCCATTCCGCCGTGGTGGCGCTGCTCATGCCGGTGAGCATCGGCGTCGCCAAGGAGTTCGGCATCGATCCGCGCCTGATGGCACCGGTCGTAGCGCTGCCCGCCGGGCTCGCCTTTACCTTGCCGATCGGAACGCCGGCGAACGCGATCGCGTTTTCGTCTGGCTACCTGCGCATGCGCGATATGCTGCTCCCGGGCGCCGTACTCGAACTGTGCGCGTGGGTGGCGTTCAACCTGTTTGCCTACTGGTACTGGCCGCTGCTCGGCGTCCATATTCCGTGACGCGACGAGAGAGACCTATGGCCAACCCGAACGTGCTGATTCTGATTCCGCCCGGCAAGCAGCCGCGCCAAGCGATGCGCGCCGCGGTCGACCTAGCGCGCGAGCGCGGCAGTGCGCTGATCGCGCTGGTGGTCATCGATCCCGACGCCGCCGCGCGCGTGACCAGCCGCTTCTCCGAAGTCGGCTTCATGAGCGAGCACACCGAGAATCAAGTCAGCACCACGATCCTGCGCGAACTTCGCGCCCAGGCCGAAGCCAGCTTGCGCACGCTCGCGGAACACGCCACAAAGGACGGCGTTGCGGTCACGCCGTTGCTAGAAGAGGGCGACACCGAAGACATCTGTCGGCACGTGATCCGCAGCCACCAGATCGGCGTGGCCGTTTTGGTGGCCGAGAAGCGATCCTGGCTTACGCGCTTCCTGGCCCGCAGTGCCGCAGTCAACCTGCCCACGCTTGCCGGATGCGAGGTCCGGGTGATGGAAGAGGATTGAACTAGATTTGGGTTGCTGCCGACGCGCGTCGGTCAGCGCCCGCAGAAGGAGTGACTGAGCATGCCCGATCTCGTTCCCGTTCACGGTGGTCTTGAAGCCCCGGTATCGCGTACCGTGCCGCTGTCGCGGCGCAAACAGTTTCTCGCCGAAGCCGCGGCGCTGCCGCGCGTCGAGTTGAGCCGCGCCGATCTCTCCACCGTCTATCGCATCGCCGACGGTACACTGTCGCCTCTCACGGGGCCGATGGACGAAGAGACTTGGCACTACGTGCTCGACCGCGAGGCATTGGATTTCGGCTTTCGCCAGTATGCATGGACCGCTCCTGTCTCGTTTCCGGTCACCAACGACGAATCCAAGACCCTGCGCATCGGACACTCGGCCGCGCTGGTTCACGAGGGCGCCATCGTCGCGATCTTGCGCGTAACCAGCGTGTTCGACTGGGACAAGCCGAAGCACGTCGAGAAATTCTATGGCACCACGCGCACCGACCATCCCGGCGGCCACATGGTCATGGATGATCCGCGCACGCGCTTGGTCGGCGGCGACTTGTGGGCGCTGCCGCAGCAAGTTGATGCGGAGTATGGCGAGTTCGTCCTCTCGCCACGCCAAGTGCGCACCCTGATCGCCGAGCGGCGATGGGAGCGCGCGCTGGCGTTTCAAACTCGCAACCCGCTGCACCGCGCGCACGAGTACGCGCTGGTGGCGGGCGTCGAGCGACTCACCGCCGAAGGTCACTTCGCCGGTGTGGTGCTCAACCCGCTGATCGGAGAACTGAAAGGCGACGACGTGCCCGCGCGCGTGCGCATGCGCTGCTATCGCGCGCTGCACGAGCAGAAGTTGCTCGGCAAGGGCGACAAGAACGACGCGCTGTGGCAGAGCCGCGGCTACGATCTCACCGAAGTCTTCGAGCTGGTCGGCCTCGACATCAAGATGCTGTACGGCGGCCCGAAGGAAGCGGTGATGCACGGCATCTATCGCCAGAACCTCGGCTTCACCGACATCGTGATCGGCCGCAAGCACGCCGACGCGCCGTTCGACGACGGCAAGGCGATCTGGGGTGACTTCGACGCGCAGGAGATCTTCACCAACTTGAAGGGTGACTTGCGCATCCGCCCGTGCAACATCGGCTTCGCCGCCTACTTCGAGAGCGCCGGGCGCGTCGAACTGATGGAGCAGCACCCGAACGAAAAGCCGTTGTCCATCTCTGGATCGAAGATTCGCGAAGCGCTCACGACCGGCGAGCGGCCCGACGCGAAAGTCCTGCGACCCGAGATCGCCGACATTCTGATTTCGTACTACCGCGCCAAGGGTGGACAGTCGTAGTCCCTCTCTGCTAGCCGCGCACGGCGCGCGCGTGAGCATGAGCCGCGCCGGCAACTCCTACGACAACGCGGCGATGGAGAGTTTCTTCCACACGCTCAAAACCGAGTTCGTGCAAAATCGGGACAAGATCACTTTGCAAACAACCCATCGAGTCATTCTGAGACGAAGGCTCTCTCTTCCCGCCGCGGCAACAGAGAGATCCTTCGCTGCGCTCAAGGATGACAATCGCCAGTACGTCGTGAAAATGACCCGCTACCGCTCGCCGCCCCGCGTTGACATAGCTTCGGCTCACCGGGTAAGGATTCTCATCCTTCGAATTCCATCGCACGCGGAGTGTTATGAATCTTGATTTCTCCGACGATCAGAAGCTGCTGAAGCAAACCGCTCGCGAGTATCTCAGCGAGCACGCGCCGCTGAGCCTGTGCCGCGCGGTGCTCGAATCGAATGCCGCGTATTCCGAAGCACTGTGGAAAGGCATCGCTGCACTAGGCTGGCTCGGCACCGCCATTCCCGAGGAGTACGGCGGCGCCGGATTTGGACGCTTGGAGTTGGCGGTGCTGGCGGAAGAAATGGGCCGCTGCCTCGCCCCGATTCCGTTTTCGTCGAGCGCCTACCTCGCCACTGAAGCCCTGGTACAGTTCGGCTCGGCGGCTCAAAAGAGAACGTATCTTCCAAAGTTGGCGACCGGCGAAGCCATCGGTTGCTTCGCCCACGCCGAGAAGCCGGGCGAACCGGGGGCCGGCAGCATCGCCACCGCCTTCACCAAGGGCAAGCTGACGGGCAACAAGCTGCCCGTGCCGGACGGGGATGTCGCACACTTCGCGATCGTCACCGCGAAGAGCGGCGACGACATCGCGCTCACCATCGTCGATCTCACCGCCACCGGCGTCGAGCGCGCCGCGGTTCGCTCGATCGATCCCAGCCGTTCGCTCGCGCGCGTGCAATTCGCCGGGGCTCCCGCCCAATTGCTCGCCGGTGCGCCGACCGGGTGGACGGGGGTCGAGCAACTACTCGATCGCGCCGCCGTGCTGATGGCCTTCGAGCAGCTCGGCAGCGCGACCCGCTCCTTCGAGATCACTCGCGAGTTCACGCTTGGACGCTATGCCTTCGGGCGGCCGATCGCCTCCTTCCAGGCTGTCAAGCATCGGCTCGCCGATCTGTACGTCGAGATCGAACTGGCGCGCTCGAACGCGTACTACGCCGCGTGGGCGCTCAGCACCAACGCCCCCGAACTTCGCTTCGCCGCGTGCGGCGCGCGTGCCAGCGCCAGCGACGCCTTTGAAGTGATGAGCCGCGAAATGATTCAACTTCACGGCGGCGTCGGCTATACCTGGGAGTACGACTGCCACCTGTTCTACCGCCGCGCCAAGTATCTCGCCGCCATACTCGGCAGCGCCAATCACTGGCGCGAACATCTGATCGAACGCCTGGACGCCTGAGAAGCGAATCGTTGAGGAGTAAGTCCCATCGCAGAGGAGTAAGCAATGGATTTCGACGACACCGCAGAAGAAGCCGCGTTCCGCGCCGAAGCGCGCGCCTGGCTCGACGCCAACGCCGAGCGCCTGCAGTCAGGCGAACGCGCACCCGGACTCGCCGAGGGCCGCACCTCGCCCGATCTGATCAAACGCGCGCAAGCGTGGCAGGCCAAGAAAGCGGACGCCGGCTGGGCCTGCATCACCTGGCCGAAGCCGTACGGCGGCCGTGGCGCCACCTCGATCCAGAACATGATCTGGAACCAAGAACAGAATCGCTACAAGACGCCGTCGGACATCTTCGGCATCGGCCAAGGCATGCTTGGACCGACGATCATGGTGCACGGCAACGACGAGCAGAAGCAGCGTTACCTGCGCCCGATGCTGCGCGGCGAAGAGATCTGGTGCCAGCTCTTCAGCGAGCCGGCAGCCGGCTCCGACCTCGCCGGTTTACGCACCTCCGCGGTCCGCGACGGCGACGAGTGGATCATCAACGGCCAGAAGATCTGGACCACCGGCGCCCAGTACTGCAAGTGGGGCATGATCGTCACCCGCACCGATCCGAACGCCGAGAAGCACAAGGGCATCACCTACTTCATCGTCGACATGCAAGCGCCCGGGATCGACATTCGGCCGATCAAGCAAATCAACGGCGCGTCGGGCTTCAATGAAGTCTTCTTCACCGACGTTCGCGTGTCTGACAAGAACCGCGTCGGCGCGGTCAACGAAGGGTGGCGCGGGGCAATTACCACGCTGATGAACGAACGCGCGTCGATCGGCGGCGGCGCCGGCGGCGGCCCCGACTTCAATGATCTCGTGACACTCGCGAAGCTGAGCGACTGCGACGGCGAGCCAGCGTTCGCCGATCCCGCCGTTCGCCAGCGGCTGGCGCGCTTCTACATTCGCTTGAAGGGCCTGCAGTACACGGGCTATCGAACGCAGACCGCGCTATCGCGCGGCGCGACGCCGGGTCCCGAGAGTTCGATCGGTAAGCTGGTCGGTGCGCCGTTGCGCCAAGAGATGGCCGGCTTCGCCATTGATCTGCAAGGGGCAACCGGAGCGATGATCGACCACGACGCGGCGCCGCAGGAGGGCGTGTGGCAGCAGAGCTATCTCGGCACGCCAGGGTTGCGACTGGCGGGCGGCACCGACGAGATTCTCCGCAACATCATCGCCGAGCGCGTTCTGGGTCTGCCGCCCGACATTCGCGCCGACAAGGGCCTTGCGTTCAAGGACGTGCCGACCGGCCCGAAAAACACGTAGCCGCAGGTGACCGTAGGGGCGCACGGCGGTGCGCCTTCAGATTCTTCTTTCCATGCTCACTGCCGGAATCAATGTGCCGCCGATCATCGACGTTCACACTCATCTGTTGCCCGAACGACTGAGCGCGGCGATTCGGACTTTCTTCAACGAAGAGATTACCGGCGCGCTCAAGTATCCATACGAGCCGACGGCCGCGCGCGCCGCGCTGATCACCGCCGGCGTGACTCGCTGTTGGAGTTTGCCTTACGTCCGCCGCGCCGGCTCGGCCAGCGCCCTCAATCGGTGGATGGCGGAAACGTTTGGCGACGACAGCGTCGTGATCCCCGGCGCCACCGTGCATCCGACCGATGATGTCGACGCGGTGCTCGATGAAGCGTTCGGCGAGTTGGCGCTGTGCGTCGTCAAACTGCACTGCTCGGTCGGCAACTTCGAAGCCGACGACCCACGCCTCGAGCCGCTCTGGCGGCGCGTGTCGGCGAGCGGCCAGCCGGTCGTCGTGCACGCCGGCCATTCCATCGACGGCACGACCAGCGCGCCGGAAATCGAGCCGATCGCGCGCGTCGCCCAGCGCTGGCCGGAGGCGCGGATCGTCGTCGCCCATTGCGGCGCGCCCGCGGTCGACGCGACGTTGGCGTTGCTGCGCTCGTCGCGGTCAGTCTTTGCAGACCTTACACCAGTTGTAACCGCGCACGTCTCGCTCGATAAGCAAGCGCTCGCGGGGTTGGAGCGCCGCCTGCTCTTTGGCAGCGACGCCCCTAACGTCTCCATCGCGATCGAGACCCTCATCGATCGCATCCGTGCGCTCGACCTCGATGCGAGCGACGAAGTCGCTATTCTCGGTGGCAACGCCGAGCGATTGCTGGCGCGCGGGTGATACCGGTGACCGGCCTAGCAGCCTGTTGAAAAACCCCGCATGCTTCGAGACGCGCCTGTCGGCGCTCCTCAGCATGAGCGGTTCTTCCCTTCTGCCACAAGAGTTTCCCGCTCACCCTGAGGAGGCGCGAAGCGCCGTCTCGAAGGGCGCCCCACTTTTTCAACGGGCTGCTAGTGTCTCGAAAGCGATAGTCTTCTCTCCGGCGTAGGGGCGATGCATGCATCGCCCTCCGTCTTCTCCGCAGTGAACCACCTCAATCGGTGGGAGACGCATGCGTCGCCCCTACAGGTCCACCTCCCGCCATCGTCGCCAGCACGACCGGCGCGAGATGTTCTGCAATCAGTGCGTTGCCCTTCGCGGTCAAATGGCCAAAGGCGCCGGCGAAGTGGTCGACGAACAGCTCTTCGTATTGGCTCTGCGCCAGCGCGGCTTTGAAATTCGATTCGTTGTCGACAATCGCGATGTCGTCGCGGAAGTCGAGCAGTTTGCGTAGCGGCAACACGCTCAGCATCGGATACTGCATCGCGATGAGTCCAACACTGTGCGCGCGCAGCTTCTCCAGCAAGCGCTCGTAACTGCGCCGCGTGCGCTCGCGAAATCGACCCATGCCGAGCGTGGCATCGAGCGCAAAGTACTTCTCCGCTAGCGCCGTCTCGCCAGCGAGTTCATACGACAGCGCGAGTTGGCGGTACTCGAGGTCACTCAGATCGACGGGCCGATCCGTGCGCAGCGCGAGCCCTTTCTCATACATCTCCGCCGCCGCGCGGTAGCGGCGGGTGCGGAACAGATAATCACCCAGCACCATCAAGAACACGCGGTCCCGCGGCATGCGCCGCTCGGCTTCGCGCAGCCACGGCGCTTCGTCGTCGAGTCGGTTGCTCTGGAAATAGAAGTACGCCAGGCGCAACGCCAGGTAGCCGCGGATTGTCGACCGCTCCATCCCACGCTTCAGGACTGCTTCGATGGCGTCGGCGCGCGCCGCGCCGTGATAGAAAGTCGTGAGGAACTTATACGACGCGAAGTTGTCCGGCTGCTCGTCCAGAAACTGCAGCAAGCGCGCCTCGCGTTGCGCATCGGAGAGCGCGCCAACCTCCGCCCCCAATTTCTTGTTGAAGAACAGCGCCACCTCTTCCGCGTTCGCGTCGTGAATGATCATGCCGAGGATCGTCCCGTAGTGGTAAACCGGCGTGCCGGGGTCCAACTTGATGGTATCGCGCTTGAGCTCGATGACCTTGGTGTACTCGAAGGCGGCGCTGGCCTCGCTGAACGCCCGCACGGCCGCGTCGAGTTCGACGTTCGGCGGCGCCGGAGCCGGCGGCGCCGCTCCTGGCGACTCGGCGCGCACGCTGCGCCAGAGCAAGCGGAGCAACTTGTAGAGGCGAAGACGGCCGAGGATCGGAGGCGCCTCCTCAGCACCCGGGTGTTCGTACACCAACACGTTGCCCTCGTCGTTGATGCCCATCATGACGATGACGACCTGTGGCCGGTAGGTGTCCAGCCATCCGTCGACCAAATCGACGATGCCGTCGCTGCTCGCCCCAATTTGCCCCTGATTGATGACCTCGACATTGAGATCCGGCCGCCGCTCGCGCAACAAGGTCTCCAACTGCTTCGGCCACGTCTTCTCCGCGCCGACCCACCACGCGCCTTGCGTCGTCGACTCGCCGATGCAGAGGATGCGAAAGGTTGCGTCGCTCGCCACCGCCGCCGGGTTTCGCCGCGTAGCAGCAAACCACAAGCTCGCGCTTCGCAATCCAGCTTCGAGCAGTGCCAGCCCGAAGACCGTCCCGAGCGCGATCAGCGCCAGTCGCTGCCCCCACGCTCGCACTGACTTGCCCTATGCTCCGCCACGCTCCAGGGCGCGCTGCGTGAACAGATCGTCGCCAAGGCCCTTGTCGTACGTGACCTCGTGGAAATCGACGGCGGTGTGACTGCCGGCTTGCACGTTCTGCATCTCGAAGTGGAACGCCGTCGGGATCGCGCCGACGGGACGCACATCGCTTGTTGTCAGCACCTTGGCCACCTCGCCCTTCTTGTCGACGAACTCGAACTTGAGGATGACCGAATCGCTGCGGCGCAACCACACGCGAACAAGGCCATAGCCGACATCTTTGCCGGCCGGCGTGAACTCGATGACCGCGGCGGGCGCGCCGTCGATTGGTTCATCGCGCACCAGTGCGGTGTGCGCATCGGCCTCGCTCCAGTCACCGATCTGACTGACGATCGCGAGGTCTTCGTAACTGAAGTCGGTGCCGACGAAGCTCTCGCGTTTGCTGCCCGCACTGATTTGTCGCACGCGTTTGAGTTCAGGCAAATACAGCCACTGCTCGTCGGCGGTGTGCGGGTTCACCCACTGCAGGAAGCCGGTGCCTTTGATCTCCGCCGGCGACTGGAAGAAGACGATCGAGCGGCTGGCGTCGGCGGTGAACTTCTTCATATAGATGTCCAGCTCGCGCGCGCGCTCGTTGCCGCGCCGGTCGACGATGCGCAGCGTCAACTTCTGCGTGCGATCGGTCCATTTGCGCGTCGTCGCGTTGAGCGCCTTCACCTGATCCAACAGCTCGCGTGCGGTTTCAGCGTATGCCGCGTGGCTCGTCACAATTGCGATCATCGCGACCACTATCCCGCTCCATCTGGCTGCGCGTGTCGTACTGTTCATGCCGATTCCTTCTTCGTCGCTGTCCCAGTACGCTGATACGTGAGCAGCCCGATGTAGACGTACTGCAGCCCGGATGCCGCGCTGGCCGCGGCGGTGCAGTACTGTATCAACTGACAGCCGACATCCATCGGTAGGTCCGGGCGGGCAAGATGCGTGACGGTGAAGCCGATGGTAAACAACTGAAAGAACGTCGTCGCTTTGCCGAGCGCGCTCGGGTCCACGGCCACAGGCTCGGCGCTGATGAGGTAGAGCGAGGCGAACCCGAGCAGGATCACCGCGTCACGGCTCAGCACGATGACCAAGAGCCAGTACGGAATCGCGCCGATGACCGCCAGCACGATGAACGTGCTGACCTGCAACAGCTTGTCGGCAAGCGGATCGAGGACGGCGCCCAGCTCGCTGCGCGAGTCCATGATGCGCGCTAGGGCACCGTCGATGGTGTCGGTGAGCGCGGCGAGCACGAACAAAACCAGCGCTGCCGCGAAGTGGCCACCGGTGAGCAGGATCAGGAACACGGGAATCCCCGCGATCCGCAGCATAGTGAGGAAGTTGGGTAGCGTCAGCATCGCTGCCGAGCGAATAGCAGACCCTAGGGTCTAGGGGCTAGCGGTTAGGGGCTGGATCGGAGTTCTAGACTTCTGCCTACTGCCCTCTGCCTACTGCCTACTACCCGCCGCCAGCTCCTTGCGCACTTGGCCGGCCAGCTTGGGCGGAACCACCGCGCTGACCTCGACGTGACCGTCGACATACTCGGTGGTGAGCACGCGCCCGCGCTGGTGCAAGCGTGCGAGCAAGTCGCCCCGGGCACTAGGGATGGAGAAGTGAACGCGTTCTTGCGCTTGCGCCAGTACGCGGGCGACCTCGCCGAGTAGCGCCGCCATGCCGCGACCGGTGCGCGCCGAGATGGCGCAATGAGTGCCCACGCGTGGCACCGCACTCTCCGCCGGCAGACGATCGAGCTTGTTCATCGCCAGGATCGTGGCGATCTCGCTGACGCCGATCTCACCGAGGACTTGCTCAACCACGCGGATCTGTTCTTCGGCGTGGGCGCTGCTGGCATCGACGACGTGCAGCAGGAGATCCGCGGTGCGGACTTCTTCGAGCGTGCTCTTGAAGGCGTCGACGAACCCGTGCGGCAGCTTGTGAATGAATCCCACCGTATCGACCAGCAGCGCCTGACCGCCATCGGGCAACTTGAGGCGGCGCACGGTCGGATCAAGCGTCGCGAACAGTTGATCTTCCACCAACACCCCGGCATCGGTGAGGTGATTCATCAGCGTCGACTTGCCCGAGTTGGTGTAGCCGACCAACGCGACGACTGGATACGGCACCTGCGCGCGGCTGGCGCGGTGCAACCCGCGTGTGCGCGACACCTCGTCGATGCGGCGCCGCAGTGTCGCGAGACGTTCGCGCACGCGCCGGCGATCGACTTCGAGCTGCGTCTCACCGGGGCCGCGCGTCCCGACGCCGCCACCCAGACGCGACAAGTGGGCCCACTGCTTGGTCAGCCGCGGCAGCAGGTATTCGAGCTGCGCCCGCTCGACTTGCAGCTTACCGGCCAAGCTGTGCGCGCGCTGCGCGAAAATAGCGAGAATCAACTGCGTGCGATCGATCACCTTCACGCCGAGCAGCTTTTCGAGATTGCGCTGCTGAGCTGGCGACAGCTCGTCGTCGAAGATCACCGTGGTCGCCATCATCGACTGCGCCAGGTGTTTGACGTCATTAACCTTACCCGAGCCGATGAATGTAGCGGGATTGATGCGCCGGATTGCCTGCAGCACCTTCGCCGCGACGGCGACACCGGCGGTGGCGCTCAGCCGCTCCAACTCCGCTAGCGACTCCTCGCCGTCGAGGCCGTTCGTGCCATACTGCTCGGCGGCAACCAGGATGGCGAGTTCGGGAGACTGTTCGATGGTCAGCACGTATGTTGTCTAGCACGTTGCTGTGCCCGACTCATCGGGCAACAACGACTATCGAAATGAAGTTACCACCGCCTGTGAGGCGTGAGAGCTTCGAGACCTGGCGGCCAGTTGAGTTCCAGATGACTCTTCCCCGGCGCAGAAATCCCCCACGGCACCGTCGCCCTGACGGGAAAACGACCGTCTCAGTCAAGCGATTCAGTTCGTCAGGCGATTCCGCAATGTCGATCAGTGAAACCCCAGGTGACAATCGCCCAGTCTGCGCTAGATCTCGGCCGGAACTTGGTTGTATCGGCCTAGGCTCTCATAGATTGCTTGGGCGAGCGGGGCAGGCAGCACGGGAGGTTCTGGCCTGGTGGGAAGGATGAAGCCCCACTCGCCCACGATACCCGTTTCTCCAGAGGCTACTACTTTCCCATAGTGGGGAGAATAGTTTGTCAGAACCAATGCCGAGAGCGGTGCCGGGTTCTTGTCCACGAATTTCGCCACTGCGCCTGCAGTCTCTTGCCACCAGAGCTTCAGTTCAGGGACTGCATTGGGCACACCGGGAAGGTTCAGATCAAGGAAGACTAAGAACGGCAGGGTGAGCGTCCTCTTTCGAACGGCTCTCCGAATGAGATTTTGGATCGCTTCCGCACTCGGTCGGAACAGAAAGGTCCCTGATTCTGCCATGGCGCCTGGGCGTCGCCGACTCCTCGCCTCGACGGCGACGGTGATGCCAGTCCTTCGGCATGTAGCCAGAAATTCGCACGACGCAGCGCGGTGGCTGGGCTCAAGCCAAGACAGCCTGAAACCTGCCCGAGCCATCACAGCAGCGGCTGCAATCTCGTATCTCGCGCTCTGAAAGGTATCGTGCGCTAGTAGCCGAGACGTAAAGGAGTCGGGCAAGCTATCGGCTGCCTGCAGACAAAAAAGATCATAGGATAGTTGCAACAGTGCAGCTGGCTCACCAGATGCGTCGCACCTAAAGTTCTCGCCAGCAGCTTCGAAGATCCGCGTCCCAATTTCGGAGTTCCAACGCGCAACGGGATGTCGCATCATCGGGGACATGCCCATCTCGCGCTTCAGCCACTCGTGGCCAAATCGCTTGGACAACAGGAAAAACAGAAACTCGTGGAAGGTCCCGCGCTCGGGAGCCGCGTAGATATGTCTCCCGATGGGGTGCCAGCGGTAACCGTAGCGCTTGAAGCTGGGGATCACACGGAGGTGCGGTTCAGCGACGCTTGATTGTGCGAGCAGTGCTTTCAGAACACGAGGTTCAGCCTGAAGCTGGGCAAGAGCCTGGCTCGTAGTCATGGGCATCTCGTGAGAGCTCTCCGAGAGTACACGCACGCGTCAGCGATGAAACCTACGGCTCTGCAACTTGCTCACAGAAACGACGTCACGCCGGTGCCCAACATGCGGTCGATCTCTTCGACCAACCGGTCGCTGGGGGCGACGCGCAAAGCCGACGGCAGGGCGATCACCGTCTCGGTGCGATCGGGCAGCAGTAGATGCAAGAACGTCGGGACGCTGCCGCGATGCTGCGTCAGCGTGTCCCGCAGTTTGTGCAAATGCGAATCGTCGATGCGATCGGCGAGCAGCGCGAAGTGGACCTGTTTCACGGCCTGCTCGCGCGCCGCCGTCAACGGCACGACTTCGTTGGCGATCAGTTGGCAGCGCTCTTCGCCGATGTCCAACGCGCCGTTCACGACGACGGGATCTTCGCCGTGAATCACCGCTTCGCACTTTTTGTAGGTCTCGGGCCACGCGATGACCTCGACGACGCCGGTCTTGTCTTCGAGATTGAAGGTCGCGTAGCGGTCGCCCTTCTTGCTGTTCTTCAACTTGAGCGAGTGAATCACACCGCCGACGCGCAGCTTGTCTTGATGATTGCGCCCGCGCAGGTCGGCGGTGCTAGCGTCGGTGAAGCGACGCAGATCGCGGTCGTACTTGTCGAGCGGATGCCCGGTGATGAAGAAACCGATGGTCTCGCGCTCGGCCTTCAACAGTTCCTTCTGCGGCCACTCTGGCAAATCGGGCAGTGCGGGCGGCGGACTGATCGTGGCCGAGGCGGCACCGAACAATCCCATTTGATTGACGTTCTCCGGTCGGTTGCCCTGCGCCGCCCAGCGCAGGATCAGATCGAGCCCTTCGATCATGCGGCGGCGCGCCACGCCGCAGAACTCGAAGGCGCCGCACTTGATCAGGCTCTCGACCACACGCTTGTTGACCTGCTGCGACTGCACGCGCGTCGCGAAGTCGCCAAGATCGGTGAACGGCCCCGCCGCGCGGGCTTCGACGATCGCCTCGATTGCCTTCGCGCCCACGCCGCGCACCGCACCGAGGCCGAAGCGCAGCGCGCGTTTGCCGTCGGCACCCGTCACCACTGTGAAATCCGCGTGGCTCTCGTTCACATCGGGCGGCAGGATCTGGATCTTGCGCTCGCGGCACTCGGCGATGTTTTTGTAGGTCTTGTCGGTGTCGTCCATCTCGAGTGTCATCAACCCGGCAAGGAATTCCTCCGGGTAGTGCGCCTTGAGATAGGCGGTCTGGTACGAGATCAGCGCATACGCCGCCGAGTGCGACTTGTTGAAGCCGTACGCGGCAAAGGTTTCCATCTGATCGAAAATCTCGCCCGACTGCCTCTCCGCGATCCCTTGCCTGAGCGCGCCGGCGATGAAGCGCTGGCGCTCCTTCCGCATCTTCTCGGGATCCTTCTTGCCCATCGCGCGGCGCAAGTTGTCGGCGTCGCCGAGCGAGTAGCCTGCCAGCACTTGCGCGATCTGCATCACTTGTTCCTGATAGACGATGACGCCGTAGGTATCCTTGAGCACGGGCTTGAGCTTGGGATGCAGGTAGTGCACCTCCTCCTTGCCGTGCTTGCGCTTAATGAATTGATCGACCATGCCGCTGTCGAGCGGACCAGGCCGGAACAGCGCCAGCACGGCGATGATCTCTTCGAAGTTCGACGGCCGCAATTGGGTGACCAAGTTGCGCATGCCGCCCGATTCCATTTGGAAGATACCGACCGTGTCACCCTTGGCGATCAGCTTGTACGTCGCCTTGTCGGTGAATGGCAGGGTGGCGAGATCGATGTTCACCTCGCGCCCCTTGCGGATGCGCTCGACAACCTTGGCAAGCAGCGTCAGCGTTTTCAGGCCGAGGAAATCGAACTTGATTAACCCGATCGCGTCGACTTCCTCCCAGCCGAACTGGGTCATGACGTTGCCATCCTTGTCCTTGAACAGGGGCAGCATCTCGACCAACGGCCGATCGGCGATGACGATGCCGGCGGCGTGCTTCGACGAATGGCGCAGCAGACCTTCGAGCTTGAGCGCATGTTCGAACAGTTGACGCTCACGATCGCCGGCTTCGCGCACTGCCTTGAGGCGCGGCTCCATTTCGAGCGCCTGCGCCAGCGGGAAATCCTTGCCCTGCTTGGCTGCGGGATACAGTTTCGCGATCTTGTCGGTCTCGTTGAAGTTGAAACCGAGCACGCGGCCGACGTCTTTGATCGCCGCTTTTCCCTTCAAAGTTCCAAACGTGATGATCTGCGCGACGCGATCGTCGCCGTACTTCTCGCGCACGTAGCGAATCACTTCGTCGCGCCGCTCGAAACAGAAGTCCATGTCGATATCTGGCATCGACTTGCGTTCGGGGTTGAGGAAGCGCTCGAAGAGCAAATTGTACGGCAACGGATCGAGATCGGTGATGCGCAGCGCGTACGCCACCAGACTGCCCGCGGCCGAGCCGCGGCCGGGTCCGACCGGGATGCCGGCGCCTTTGGCGAAGTTGGTGAAGTCGGCGACGATGAGCAGGTAGCCGGCGAAACCCATCTTCTGGATGACGCCGATCTCCAGCGCCAGCCGGTCGCGATAGGTGACCTCGCGCTCCGCCGACCAATCGGGTTGCGTGCGCAGGGAATCTAACCGCGCGTCGAGCCCGCGCCCGGCTTCGCGTTCGAGATGCGCGTCGAGCGTTTCGTTGTCGGGCGCGGTGAAGACCGGAAACTGATACTTGCCGAACGTCAGTTCGAGATCGCAGCGGCGCGCGATGTCGACGCTGTTGGCGATCGCCTCTGGATACTGCGGAAACGCCGACGACATCTGTTCCGGCGTCTTGACGAACAACTGATCGGTCTCGAAGCGCCAGCGGGTTGGATCGTCGAGGGTCTTGCCGGTCTGGATGCACAGCAACACCTCGTGCGCGTGCGAGTCCTCGGGTTGGAGGTAGTGGCAATCGTTGGTGGCGACCAGCGGCAAGCCCATCTCGTTGGCGAGGCGGATCAGTTCGACATTCGCGCGGTCCTGTTGCGGCAAGCGGTTGTCCTGGATCTCGACGTAGTAGCGATCGTCGAAGATGCCGCGATACTCGTCGAGCGCTTGCCGCGCGCGATCCATCGAGCCGGCCGCGATCGCCTGATTCACTTCGCTGGCGAGACAGCCCGACAGCGCGATCAACCCGCCGTTCAACTCACGCAGCAGCTCCTTGTCGATGCGCGGCTTGTAGTAGAAGCCTTCGGTGTAGCCGAGGGTCACCAGACGGCAGAGGTTGCGGTAACCCTCCTGGTTCATCGCCAAGAGGATGAGGTGATAGTTGCCGCCGCTCTCGTGATCGTCGCCGCGCACCGGACGTTTGTCGTGTCGGCTGCCGGGCGCGACGTACACCTCGCAGCCGAGGATCGGCTTCACGCCGGCATCGACCGCGGTCTTGTAGAATTCCACGGCGCCGAACATGTTGCCGTGATCGGTCATCGCCACCGCGGGCATCCCGGCCGCCTTCACTCGCGGGATCAGCGCCTCGATCTTGTTGGCGCCATCGAGCAGCGAATACTGCGTGTGCAGATGCAGATGAACGAAACTCATACCACCCCCTCAACAACCCTGCCCAATGCGGAATGCGGAATTCGGAATGCGGAATTTCGGAAATGCGCCGGAGAAAGGCCCAATCCGTTCCGCATTCCGCATTCGACACTCCACATTCCGCATTCGCATCACTCCCATTCGATCGTCGCTGGCGGCTTCGACGAGATATCGTAGACCACGCGGTTGACGCCGCGCACTTCATTGATGACCCGGCTGGAGATGCGCGCCAGCAGATCGTACGGCAAGCGCGCCCAGTCGGCGGTCATCCCGTCGACGCTGGTGACTGCTCGCAACGCGAGCACGTTCTCGTAGGTGCGCTCATCGCCCATCACACCGACCGTCTTCACCGGCAGCAGCACGCAGAACGATTGCCAAATCTGGTCGTACTGGCCGGCGGCTCGCACTTCTTCGTTCATGATCGCGTCGGCGTGCTGCAGCACCGCCACGCGGGCGGCGGTCACCTCGCCGATGATGCGAATCGCCAAGCCGGGGCCGGGAAACGGATGCCGGCCAACAATTTCGGTCGGCAGCCCGAGCAGCTTGCCCAGCTCGCGCACCTCGTCTTTGAACAGCTCGCGCAGCGGTTCGACCAACTCGAACTTCATCCGCTCGGGCAGCCCGCCGACATTGTGATGGCTCTTGATGGTCGCCGACGGTCCCTTGAAGGACACCGACTCGATCACGTCGGGATACAGCGTCCCTTGCGCGAGGAAGCGCACGTCACGCAAATCGCGCGCCGCTTCCTCGAACACCTCGATGAACGTCGCGCCAATGATGCGGCGCTTCTGCTCGGGATCTTCGATGCCCGCCAGCCGATCGAGAAATCGTGCCGACGCATCGATGCACTCGACACGGAAGTGAAAGCGATCGCGCAACTGCGTCATGACCAATTTCGCC
Source organism: Deltaproteobacteria bacterium (assembly GCA_016178705.1). NCBI lineage: Bacteria > Pseudomonadati > Myxococcota > Myxococcia > Deltaproteobacteria bacterium. Next base: position 29,324 of record JACOST010000019.1, read on the forward strand.
TCGTCGCGCCGCAGCACGCCATTGTCGACGAAGAGGCAGGTGAGCTGGTCGCCGATGGCGTGATGCAACAGCGCGGCGACGACGGTCGAGTCGACTCCGCCGCTCAGCCCGCAGACGACACCCGAGGTACCCACGCGCGCGCGGATGCGCGCGCTCTCGCGAGCGACGAAGTTGTCCATCGTCCAGTCCGCGCGCGCATGACAAATCTTCAGGACGAAGTTTTCGAGAATTTTGCGGCCGTCGCGAGTGTGCACGACTTCGGGATGGAATTGCACGCCGAACAGCCGCCCATCGGCATCGCGGCAGGCGGCGATCGGCGAGTTGGCGCTGTGCGCGAGCGCGCGCCACCCCGCGGGCAAGCGCTCCATGCGATCGCCATGACTCATCCACACGGGAGTGGTGCCGACATCGAGGCCAGCGAAGAGATCGCTGGTATCGTCGACGATCAAATCCGCGGGTCCGAACTCGCGCCGGTCCGTTGCCGCCACCAAGCCACCGCGCTGTTGCAGAAAAATGCCCATCCCGTAGCAAATGCCGAGCACCGGCACGCCGAGATCGAGCATGCGCGGATCCGAGATCGGCGAGTCGGCGGCATACACGCTCGCCGGCCCGCCCGACAGAATGATGCCCTCCGGTCGCATCGCCTTGATGCGTTCGATCGACAACGAGAACGGGTGCAGCTCGCAGTAAACCTTCGCTTCGCGCACGCGCCGCGCGATCAGTTGCGTGTACTGGCCGCCAAAGTCGAGAATCAGAATCATGACCAATGCGGAGTGCGGAGTGCGGAGTGCGGAATCACGATCCGCACCACCAGCCCCGCTATCCAGCCTCCTTCATTCCTCATTCCCCACTCCGCATTCCGCATTCCGAATTCCGCATTCATTCCCTTCGATAGTTCGGCGCTTCCTTGGTGATGAACACGTCGTGAACGTGGCTCTCCTGCAACGACGCCTGCGTCACCTTCATAAAGCGGGCGTTGGCGTGCAAGTCGGCCATCGTCCGGCAGCCGCAATAGCCCATGCCGGCCTGCAGGCCGCCGACCATCTGATGGACGATGAACGACAGCGGACCTTTGTGCGGGACGCGGCCCTCGATTCCCTCCGGCACCAACTTGAGCTGCGACTCCTCGTCATCCTGCGCGTAGCGATTGCGACTGCCCTCGCGCTCGCGCATCGCTTCGAGCGAGCCCATGCCGCGGTAGAGTTTGTACGTGCGGCCTTGAAACAGGATCGTTTCGCCCGGGCTCTCTTCCGTGCCGGCGAACAAACTGCCGATCATCACCGAGTGCGCGCCCGCGGCGAGCGCTTTGGTGACGTCGCCGGAAAATTTGATGCCGCCATCCGCGATCACCGGCACGCCATGATCGCGCGCGACCTTCACGCAATCGGCGACGGCGGTCAGTTGCGGAATGCCTACGCCAGAAACCACGCGCGTCGTACAGATCGACGCCGGCCCCATCCCGACTTTGATGCCGTCGGCACCGGCACGCGCGAGGGCGCGCGCGCCTTCGATTGTGGCGACGTTGCCGGCGACGACATCAACCTGCGGGAAGGCTTGCTTCAACTCCTGCAGCGTCTCGATCACGTTGGCGGAGTGGCCGTGCGCGGTGTCGATCACCAGCACGTCGGCACCGGCGCGCACGAGCTTCTCCGCGCGCACCATCCGATCATCGCCGGTGCCAATCGCGGCGCCGACGCGCAAGCGGCCGAGTGGGTCCTTGCAGGCGTTGGGAAACTGCGCCGCCTTCTGGATGTCCTTCACCGTCAGCAGGCCCGTGAGGCGGCCCTCGTCGTCGACGATGAGCAACTTCTCGATGCGGTTGGCGTGCAACAGCTCCTTCGCCTTCTCGGGATCGATGCCGACCTTGCCGGTGATGAGGTGGTCCTTGGTCATCACCTCGCTCACCTTGCGATCGAGCCGCTTCTCGAAGCGCAGATCGCGGTTGGTGAGGATGCCGACGAGACGACCGTCCTTGACCACCGGGAGGCCGGAGATGTGATTGCGGTGCATGACCTCGAGCGCATCGGCAATACGTTGATCCGGGTGAACGGTGAGTGGATCGAGGACGATGCCGCTCTCCGACTTCTTCACCTTCTCGACTTCGCGCGCTTGATCGTCGGCCGCGAGATTGCGATGCACCACGCCGAGACCGCCTTCCTGCGCCATCGCAATCGCGGTGTGCGACTCGGTCACCGTGTCCATCGCCGCACTCACCAGCGGGATGTTGAGAGCGACGCGGCGCGAGAACAACGTGCTCACGTCGGCTTCGCGCGGCAGGAACGTCGACTCGCCAGGCACGAGCAGCACATCATCGAACGTCAGGCCTTCGGGCATGTCGTAGGTAAACATCACGACCTCCGAGTCAGCGCACCGGTGCGCTCGCTGCAGAGCGCGCCGCCGGTTTTCGCGAGTTGAATTTGAGATTGGAGGGAACCATGTGGTCTCGTATCAAAACCCTAGGGGTGTGACAAGCCCCAAGTGGCAACCACCATATCTTGTGGTAGGAGCGGCTTTGCGGGGAAGTCGCCCCTCGATACGCCGCCCTTCGATACGAAGCCTGCGGTTTCTACTTGTCCCGCTACTCGGGGAAATGGTTGCCTTCAGAGGGGCCCCCGAAGCCGTTTGCCCGAGTGCGAGCGGAGCGAGCGTATCGAGGGCCGAGGCCCCGTCGGATTCCGCGCCACGGCCCACGAGGCCTCACTGCGGGCATCCCAATGAACCTTTCCGCCCCAGCGTTGGGTTTGCTATGCACCGGCGGTGCTCTACCCGTTCAACGGCAAACGTCCGCAGTTGCACGCCAGCGTGTACGTCCACGCCAGCGCTCAGATCATCGGCGACGTCGTCATCGCCGCCGACTCCAGCGTGTGGCCAAACGTCGTCGTGCGCGGTGACGTCGGTCCGATTCGCATCGGCGCGCGGAGCAACATCCAAGACAACTCGACGGTGCATGTCACTCGCGACCGCTTCGGCACCATCATCGGCGACGACGTGACCGCCGGACACAACGTGACCCTGCACGGCTGTACGATCGGCAACTTGTGCCTGATCGGCATCGGAGCGATCGTCCTCGATGGCGTCGAAGTCGGTGACGAGTGTCTCGTCGGTGCCGGCGCGTTGCTGACGCCGGGCACCAAGATCCCGCCGCGACAGTTGGTGCTCGGGAGTCCGGCCAAGATCGTCCGCCCGTTGCACGACGACGAACTCGCGCATCTCCGGCAATCGGCACAGAACTACCTGGAACACGCGCGCGCCTATCGCGCGCAGGGAGTCTGATTCTGCTTCACCCCAACCGAGGAGAGACAACCGCCGATGAACGCAGATGCGGAATTCGACGCGACTCATCGCTTGATCACCAAATGCATTTCGATGAGGCTCATCGATTTCTCCGCTCTCGCAGAAGCTCTGATCGGCGAGCATCGGCGTCTATCGGCGGTTCCGTTCGATTTTCCCTCTGCGCTTACCGTCCGCGCCGTGACCCGCGCGGACGGGCAGGCTGCTTACGTTTGCCGGTGGATGCCGGACGCACGCGATCGGCATCGCGGGGACGCGAACGAAAGCGCAACTGCAGCGGCGTGCCATGGAGCTGAAAGGCCGCACAAAACTGATTGCGTAGGTAGCGTTCGTACACCGACGGCACCGCCTCCGCCGTACCGGTGAAGACCGTGATCGCAGGCGGCGCGCTGCCGGTTTGCGTGGCGTAGTAGAAGACCGGCCGCTTGCCCTGCACACTCGGCGGCGCTTGCGCGGCGATGGCCTCCTTCAACACCTGATTCACCCGTGCGGTCTGCATTTGCGCCTGGTGGCCGGCGGCCACAGCTTCGATCGCCGGAACAATGCGGCTGATGCCCAACCCCGTCAGTGCGGACACGAACACGATCGGCGCGTCGGCCAGCGATGGGTAGCGCCACGCCAGCGTCTCGCGATATTTCTTTTCGTCGCGCTCACTCCGCGACACCGCATCCCACTTGTTCACCACCAGCACCAAGGCGCGCCCCCGTTCCCATGCGTAGCCGGCGATGCGCGCGTCTTGCTCAGCCAACTCCGCGGTGCCGTCGAGCACGACCAGCGCGATTTCCGCGCGGTCGAGTGCCCGCAGCGCGCGCGCGGCACTGGCCCGTTCGATGCCCTCGTGAACCTTCGGGCGGCGCCGAATACCCGCGGTGTCGATCAGGACGTAAGGTCGCGCATTTAACATGACGGCCGAATCCACGGCGTCACGCGTTGTCCCTGGGATCGGCGACACGATGGCGCGCTCGTCGCCGACGAGCCGATTCAGCAACGACGACTTGCCGACGTTGGGACGGCCGACGATCGCCAGCGCCGTCGGCTTGTCATGCGGCCGCGCCGCTTCGGACTCCGCCGCCGGCAGCGCGGCAAACACATCGTCCATCAACTCGCCGACGCCGCGGCCGTGCGCGGAGGAAATCGGATACACCCGCTCGACACCGAGACGGAAGAAGTCCACCGCGTCGTCATCGAGACTCACGGTGTCGAGCTTATTCACAGCGAAGAATACCGGCTTGGGAGACTGCCGCAGGCGCTGCACCAGCGCGCGATCCAGCGGCGTGAAACCGGCGCGACCGTCCAACAACACGATGATCGCATCGGCGTCGGCGCTGGCCCGGTCCGACTGCGCGCGCACTGCCGCCAGCAACGCATCACCATCGTGCGACTCGTCTTCAACCCCACCGGTATCAACCAAGCGGAACGGACGGCCGCCCCAATGCGCCAGCGCTTCGTTGCGATCGCGCGTCACCCCGGGGGTCGCATCGACCACTGCGCGCGGAGCGTGGATCAGCCGATTGAACAACGTCGACTTGCCCGCGTTCGGGCGTCCAACGATCGCAACTAAAGGCGCATTCGGGGGCTGCCCGCGGCGCGTGTCACTGAATCTGTCGTGGGCCATAGGTTGAATTACAGAACACCGCCGTCGCTCCGCCCCGCCGGCGAGCGCATCACTGCGCCACCGTCGCAGCCGCTAGTCATGGCGGACGGCGTTCTCGATGATCGTGTAGACCGCGGCGAAGGCGTCCTTGAGGCCGATCTTCTTGCCTTGCGCGTACTGTCGGCCGCTGTACGAGCAACCGACTTCGTAAATGCGGGCTTGCCGGCGCGCCAGCTTGGCGGTCACTTCGGGTTCGAAGCCAAAGCGCTGCGAACGCAACGACAGTTGCTTGATCACGTCGGCACGGAACGCCTTGGCGCCGGTTTCCATGTCGGTGAGGTTGAGATTGGTGAACATGTTCGACAGCAGCGTGAGCAGCTTGTTACCGATCATGTGCCAGAAAAAGAGCACGCGGTGCGGCGCGCCACCTACGAAGCGCGAGCCGTAGACCGCGTCGGCGCGGCCGTCGAGGATGGGGCCGATCAGCGTCGGATACTCCGCCGGATCATACTCCAAGTCGGCATCTTGAATCACCACGACATCGCCGCTGACGGCGCGAAGGCCGGCGTGCAAGGCAGCGCCCTTGCCCTGGTTCGGCGACTGATACAACACGCGCAGCGTGTTGCTGATCCCCGGCGGCCCGTCGATTCCCTGCGCTTCGATCTCGCGCAGCAGCCGCGGCGTGTCGTCGCTGGAACCGTCGTCGACGACGATGACTTCCTTGCGCAGCGGCACCGCGGCCACCCGTCGGAGGATCTCGCGAATGGTGGTCTGCTCGTTGTACACCGGGACGACCACCGAGAGCGTGAAGCGCTCGGCATCGATCGGCGTCAGGGTCGGAACCGCTGAGTCGGACATGGCGGGCGGGGTCCGGCTCAGAGGCCGAACTCTTTGAGGCGCGCCGGATGCGTTGGCCAGTCTTCAGTGACTCGCACGAACAATTCGAGAAACACGCGGCGATCGAGCAGCGTTTCGATCTCTTCGCGCGCGGCTTGGCCGATGGCCTTGATGCGGCTGCCGCGCTGGCCGATGACGATCGGCTTCTGCGAGTCGCGCGCGACGTTGATGGTGGCCTTGATGACGACCAGCGATTGTTTGGGTTTCTCGGTGAACTCATCGATGGTCACCGCCACCGCGTAAGGCACTTCCTCGCGGGTTTCGAGGATCACTTTCTCGCGGATGATCTCGGCGACAATGACGCGCTCGCTCTGATCGGTGATCTCGTCGCCGGGATACAGGGCCGGACCGAGGGGCAGCGACTCGGCCAACACGGCGAGTAAGCGGTCAAGGTTGTCGGACGTGATCGCACTCACCGGAACGATCGGCCATTCCGGACACAACCGCCCCAACTCGCCGAGCACCGGCAGCAATCCATCTTTCGAAATCAGATCAATCTTGGTGAGCGCCACGATCAATGGCTTGCTGCTGTCACGGGCGAGGTCGTGCACGCGCCGATCGGCGGGTTGCACGCCGGCGGCAGCATCGACGAGCCACAGCACGACGTCGGCTTCGTCGAGCGCGCGCCGCGCCACATCGACCATGCGCGCATTGAGCAAACCGCGCGGCTCATGCACTCCCGGCGTATCGAGGAAGAGGACCTGTGCCTGCGGCAGCGTTTTGATCCCAAGGATGCGCGTGCGCGTGGTTTGCGGCTTGGGCGTCACGGCAGCCACCTTGCGGCCGACCAGCGCGTTGAGCAGCGTCGACTTGCCGACGTTGGGCCGGCCCAGCAGGGCGACGAAACCGGAGCGATGTTCAGAAACCGTGCTCTCCACTGCGGACACGCGAGGGACTTAATACAGCCGCGAGCGGCGAGCAACGGGGGCCTCGCGGAACCATCTCTGATGTGACAGAAAATTCACCGCCGAACGCGGAGGTCGCAGAGAGAGAGCCGCCACGAGAGCATTCGAGCTATTTTCGCTCAGCTCATTGTTGGCGGACTTCAGTTTGGCTCCCTCGTCGTGTCTCGCTCTATGCCTCGGCCCGCTCGGCACGCTCCGCTGTGAATCCGGCTATGTCGCATCAGGGCTAACCAGCAGCCATCTCGTATCAGTGAATGGAGAGAGGTGAACCCGTAAGGCGTGACCGGTTCTGACCCCCAACCCCTAACCCCCTAACCCCTGACCCTGACCGGGTCATGGGGTGTTGCTCTCCGGCGGCGGTGGCGGGCGCACCCGTACGGCACGGCGAGCGATGATCAAGTCCGGCCGAGCGACCGGCGCCACCGTCACCTGATACTCGCCGAAGGTCGGCGGTATCGGCGTCAGAAATCGTTGCCGGTCGCGGCTACCCGGCGGCAGCGCGAGCGGCAGCAGCAGCGAGATTGGAGATGTCAGCGTCGTCGTCCCGGCCGCGTCGGTCCAAACCATCTGCAGCGCGGTGAGCGCGAGCGGCTCGGGGTGGCGGTACATGACTTCGGCGCCATTGCGGAAGTCCAGCTCGATATTGTCCAACGGCGGGCCGACCTCGGCGACCACCGGGGGCGGCTCACTGGTGGCGAGCATGGCGAAGTCACTCGCAACCGGTCGGTCATCCTCGATGCGATACACCACGTGGGTTCCCGAACGACCGATCCGCACGAACCGTCCCCGACCGTGGAGCCGTGGACCCGGCCGTTCCACCGAGCGCAGCCGCTCGTCGTGCGGATACAGGCTCGACGATTTGAGCACCTCCTCATGCACGACGACGGCCCGGAATCCCAACGCGTAGAGCGCCTCGGCCGCGCCGGCCGCGGGCACTTCAGCGGCGAGTCGCTCCATCGCGCTCTGCACCGGTGTGAGGAAAGAGTTGTAGCAGGCGGCCAGCGGGTACTCATGGAACGCTCCGAGGAATAGACAGTGGCCCATGAAATCCAAAATCATCTCGAAGCTGTCGAACCGGAAAGGCAGATCCAACACCGGGCCCTCAATCGCGTCCGCGTACAAATCCAACAAGTCTCGGTCGGGCCGGGCGACCCATGGCTCCAAGGCGGTTGAGCGATCGAAGCTCGCGCTCGTCACCGGCGTCCAAAAGATCTCCACCAGAGCCCCCGCGGCAATCACCGCCACCGTGAGTATGCCGATCCACCGCCGACAGTGCGCGGTGAGCCAGGCAACGCCGTAGGCCGCGAGCAGCGCGGCCACGAGAACTACCCCGAGACGCAGGCAGCCGCCGGCGCGCACCGCGTCCATTCCAGGTATCAGACGGCTCACCAAGAAAAATAACGACGGCACCGACACGGTCGTAAAAGGAATCGGGATAAACCACACCGACGCCCACAATGTCAGGGCGGCGGCGATCAGCAGCGCCGCCCGCGGATCATCGGCGCGCATCCAACGCCGGTTGCGAATCCGATCGATCACGCCCAGCATCCCAAGCACGAGCATCAGCGAGCCGGGATAGGCCACCCCACCGAACCCGAAACTCGACACATCGTTCAACAGCGACTGGCGTGCCTGCAGCACCCCCCACGTCGCACGCGTCTGCAGATACGGGTGAAACACGACGACGGCGACTCCGCTACTCGCAACGCCGACCGCGAACAGTTTGAGTGCCAGCGCCGGCAGCCGCCGCACATGGCGCACCATGAGAGACAGCCCGTACACGCCGCCAATGAGCACCAGCGCGAGGACCGCGTAGAAGCTTTCAAGCAGTTGCAACGCGATCGCCACCGCGAGCCCGGCGGCATCGCGCCAGCGCTCGCGCGCGAACAGCCGGTGCGTGCATACGAGAGCGATCGGGATCCATTGGTACGCGACCACGAACGGGTGCGCGGGATCGCCGACCCGCAGCGGATGAAATCCGAAGAGCAGCCCGGCCACGAATGCCGCGCCTACCGTGCGGGTCCAGTAGAACGCCAGCACGTACATACCCATCGCCCCAAGCCACAGCGTCAGCACCACGACCAGGTTGTACGTTAGGATCGCATCGTGCGTGAGCAGATAGGGCAGTACGCCAAGCAAGCCGCTCCCGAACATGTGCTCGCCGAGCGTGGTGGCGTGCGCCATGGGGTAGCACTGTTCGCTGTCGAAGAGCGCCGATGGGTTGTTCAGGATCGCGCGGGCATTGCGCGCGATTTGGAACACGACCATTTCTTGATCCGAGATCTGGACGTTTCGCCACTCTGAGCCGATCAAATCGGCGGGCAGCGGAAGCGTGGTCGCCGGCGCCGGCCAGACGACCCGCATCGCCCACAGCGCGACCACCGAATAGGCAAGCGCGACGAGCAGGTGAGGAATCAGTCGGCGGCGTGAACTATCCCCATCGATCATTTGCGGCGCATGCCTCTAGTTCTGACGGCCCGTTGAAGAAGACAGCTCGGCATTGCAGGCGAGCAGGCGAGGGCTTTGCACAAGAAGGAGCCCCTCGATACGCAGCCCTTCGATACGAAGCCTGAAGTGACAGAACACTCACCGCCGAGAACGCGGAGGTCGCAGAGAGAGAGTCGGCACGAGAGATTCCAGCTATTTTCATCAACCACATTTGCCATGGACTTTCGTTTCGCTTCTCCGTGGTCTCCCGCTCTTTGGCTCGGCGCTCTCGGCTGCGGCGAATCCGTTTGTGTCACATTGGCGCTATGCCTTCGGCTTCTACTCAGCGCTGCTACTCGGGAAAACGGTTTCTCTTCTCGTACCAATTCAATGCCCGTTTGCCCGAGTAGTGAGCGCAGCGAACGTATCGAGGGCCGTCTCACGTCTCCCGCCTCACGCTTCACGTCTTCCTCAACGTCGCCATGAAGTGTGCGCTGTACGGCGCCCAGCGCGAGCGTTCAAGCCGACGCTCGAGCGGCAACATCCACTGCAGCACCTGGTGCGGAACAAAGTCCGGCACGAAGGTGAAGTAGCTCACTGTCTCGACGCGCAAGCTGTCGCCGACCGGCAAGTCATCGGGGTCGAGCCACAACTCGGTGCCTTCGTCGATGCGCTTGATCAGCGGGAACACGTAACTCATGTAGAAGCGAAAGAGCGGATTGATGACGTTGATCTCGTGCAGAAAGAACACGCCACCGGGTTTCAGTACGCGCGCCGCCTCGGCCAAGGCTTGCTCCTGGCCGGCGCGATCGTCGAGATGGTGGACGATGTTGACGGCGTAGGCGAAATCAAACGTGCCGCTGCGGTACGGCAACGCCGTCGCGCTCGCGTGCGCGACCGCCGCGCCGGTGTGCTGAGCAGCGCGAGCCTGCGCCAACGAGTAGTCGAATCCCACAACCGCCGCGCCGCGCTGGCCGAAGGCGGTCAGGTACCAGCCCAGGCCGCAGCCGATGTCGAGTCCCCGCAATCCGGGCAGCGGCGGCAGGACCGCCATCATCCGCTCGATTTTGCGCCCGACCACAAGATCGCGAATGTGCGGCGGGAGCTGCGCATCATAGACTTCCGACATGCTGTCGAAGTGCGCCTCTTCGCGCGGTTTCCGCACTGCTAGCAGCGCCAGCGCGAGGTGACCCAGGCCCAAGCTAAACCAGAACGTCAGCACCCGCACCGCCACCACGACGGCAAATGCGGCGCGGCTCTCCGCTCCCAACCGGATCAGTTCGTAGCCGAACACCAAGCCGGTCACCCCGGCTCCGCCCGGAGACAAACTCAGCCCACCCAACACCGTCGCCGCGGCAAACAGCGGAGCCACTTGCCAACCGATCACGCCGACCGCGCCCGCCGCTCCACTCAGCGACTGCCGCGTCACGATCAGCGCGACGCCACAGACGACACCCCACGCCAGCACGCCGAGGCCGACGCTCACCAATGTGCGCGGCCCGCTCACCAACTGGGCCGCGAAGTCGGGCGCATCGCCCACGGTGGCGCCGCGCAAGGCGCGATCGACCACCATCACCGACAGGCGCGCCATTCCCGCCACCATGCGTCGGCCGGCGACGGTGGCAAAGGCGACTGGCGGCACCAGAAAGACCCACCAGAAGCGCATGACCAGCCCGCCACGATGAGCGGAGAATCCCAACAATGCCGCAAGCGCGCAGAGCGCGACGACGTCGCACACTCGTTCGTAGAGTGCGACGGTCCAACCCGCCCGCGCGCGCGCGCGATCGCCGCCCCCGATCAGATAACCCTTGAGCGCGATCTCGCCGGCGCACAGCGGCACGAACAACAGCCCGAGCGAGGCGATGTAAATCAGCAAGCTGTCGCGCGTCGGGCAGCGGATGCCGCTGCGCCGCAGCAGATACTGCCAGCGTAGGAACCGGAGGCCAAGATTGACGAGCGTGGCGCCACCCACGAGCACGACGGTCTCGATCCGCAGCAGCGGCGCCAGCGACGTCGCCCACAGACCGAGATGGCCGAGGCCGAGACCACCGTAGTATGCGATCGCGACCGTGACCGTGAGTCCGACGACCAAGGCGACGCCAAGCAGTCGGCGATACGCTGACCAACCGACCGCGAGCTGTGGGGGTGCGATCACGGTGTCGCCCTGGGTTCGAGCGCGGCCTGCACGCGCACGTCGCGGCGCGCGATGATCAAGTCGGGTTGCGCCACCAGCGTCACGACCACCTGGTACAGGCCGGGAGTCGGCGGCACCACGAGCTTGGCGATCTGCCGATCGCGACCACCCGCCGGCAATGCGAGCGGCAGCAGCATCGCGAACTGCTCAGTCGCCACCGCTTGGCCGCTGGTGTCGATCCAACGCGCGAGCAGCGGGGTCCGGCCGAGCGGCTGCGGATGGCGATATGTAATGTTGGCACTGTTGCGGATCACCAACTCTACGTCACTGCGGGGCGGTGTCGTCTCCACTACCCCGAAGGGGATCTCATTGGCTGCCAGCATATCAAAATCCGACGCCACCGAGCGATCGGCCTCGATGCGGTAGACCACGTGAGTGCCGGCGCTTCCGACGCGCACGAAGCGGCCGCGGCCGCGTGTGCCGGGTCGTTCCAAACTGCGCAACTGTTCGTCATGCGGGAACCATGCGAACTCGTCGAGCAGCTCTTCGTGGACGATGACTGACCGAAACCCGAGGGCGTAGAGTGCCTCGGCCGCACCGGCTGCCGGCACCTCATCGGCCAGTCGCTCTATCGCCTCCTGCACCGGCGTGAAGAAGGAGTTGTAGCACGCCGCCACGGGCTGCCGATGGTACGCGGCAAGGAGGAGATAGTGCCCCAGGAACTGGAGGATTGGGTCCGCTGCGAAGTGTAGCGGCAAGTCGAGCACCGGGCCATCGACGTGCTCCGCGAGCAGCGCGAGCAGATCGTCATTCGGCCGCGGCGATACACTCGTCATCTCCGTGGATCGACCAAAGCTGATCTGCGTCACCGGGTTGTAGAACAGCTCGATCAGCGCCGCGGCCGTGATCGCCGCGAGCGCCGTGTGTCGAGCGCGGGTGGTCAACGCCACCACGCCGTAGCCCGCCAGAATCGCGGCCGCCAAATCGACCCCGAGTCGCAACGTACCGCCGGCACGGACCGCGTCGAGCCCAGGAACGACTTGTCCCGCGAGGGTAAACAATGACGGCACGTCCACATCCACTATGGGAATCGTGAACCCCACGATGCTTGCCCACAGCGTCAACAGTCCGGCCGTGAGGATGATCCATCTCGGGTCGTCGGAGCGCGGCCGGTCAGCGCGCGGCCGGTCAACGTGCCGGCGGCGCATGCGATCGATCAGCGCGATCGCCGCCAGCACCAGCAGCACCGAGCCGGCATAGGCGCCGCCCCCGGGTGCGAACTCGCCGACATTCACCAGCCACGTCGGCCGCCCACTCAGCGTGCCCCAGACTGCGCGCGTCCTGAGATACGGCAGGAAGAGCGCGACCGCGAAGGCCCCTGTCGCCGCCACCACCGTCGCGAGCTGTGGCGCGAGCAGACGCAGGCGACGCAGGTTACGCAACCCGAGGTATCCGCCATAGACACCGCCGATGATCGTCAGAGCGATCACCGAATAGAAACTCTCCAGCAGTTGCAGGTTGAGACTGATCACCAACCCCAGTGCGTCGGACCATTTTCCGCGCTCGAACAGACGACGCGCGAACAGCAACGCCAGCGGGATCCACTGATAGCCGATGACGAACGGATGAATCGGATCGCCAACGCGGAGCGGGTGAAAGCCGAACAGCAGGCCGGCCACGAACGCCGCGCCGATGTCGTTGGTCCAGTCCACGACCAACGCGTACACCCCCACGGCGCCGAGCCAGAGGACGAGGACGACAACAGTGTTGTAGACGATCGCCGGATCGCGACTGAGCAGATGCGGTACGACGCCGAGCAGGCCATCGCCGAACATGTGTTCGCCGAGGGTGGTGGCGTGCGGCAGCGGGTAGCACTGTTCGGCGTCGAACAAGGCGGTGGGCTGCGTCACCAGCGTGCGCGCATTGCGCGCGATCAGCCACGCTACCATGCGCTGATCGGAGGTCTCGATGTGCCTCCAGTCGGTCCGCGTGAAATCCGCGGGCATCGGAAACATATGCGCCGGGGCCGGCACCACGACCCGATTCGCCCACAACGCCAGCGCGAGATACAGCGCCAGGGGCGCCGCATGGCGCCGTATCGCGTGCGTCCCTCGAGCGTACCAAGTCACTTCAGCCACCCCCCGCAACCGCCTGCCGCCGTACCTCGATGAGGCGAAGGCGTGGCGCGACCAAGTAGGCTAGACCGACAAGCAACGTCAACCCCGCGACTCCCGCGCTGCTCGCGCCGAAACACAACGCTGCGGCGCCGACAGACGAATTCAAGGCTGCTGGCCGCTGCGCGCGATGATCGCGACCGCAACGCACAATCCCGCGGAAGACGTCCGGCATCCGTCATGCGAAGGCGGGCGTCCAATTGGAGCGGAGGCTCAGCCAATCACGATGCGCGCCGCGCGACCGAAGGCTCGGCGCCCTAGGTACACGACCGCGAGCGCGCCAGCCGCACCGACGACAAATGTGATCGAGTCGACGACTCGATTGGACAGGCCCCATTGCTGGTGCAAAGTGTCGCGGCAACCGTAGCGAAACCCAGCAATGAAAAAGAAATGGTAGAGGTATATGGGATACGTGGCATCGCTCAGCCAGCGCACGATCGGCTGTTCCGGCCAGTCCATCGCGAGCAAGAAGAGGCCGAGCACTGACGCATAGATCACCGCGTATTCCAGCGTCGCACGATCAATCCAACTCTGCCAACTCTGCCAACTCTGCCAACTCGTCCCCGGCGGATACGCCAGCGCGAGCGAGAGCACCACCGCCGTGCCGAGCAATCCGAGACTGGCGATGATCCGCGGGCCTCTCCTCACGGTCACGATCCAAGCCACGTGCTGCGCCGCCCAACATCCGGCGACAAAGTACCCCAACCAGCGCAACGGATTGCGCAGGTTCCAAAAGTACGCGTCCAGCGGCGACGAGTCGGAGAAAGCGATCGTGCCCCGTTCGCAGAGCCATGCCGTGGCGACGAGCACCGCGAGCACCGGCGTCATCGCGCCGGGGACGCGCGCGAGCGGCCAGCTCAGCAACGTCGCCACTATCAGCGGCATCATGAAGTAGTAGACCCCAACGGCGTCGCCGGTGAGAAGGTCCTTTGCGATTTGGTTCAACGGGAGTGGGCCGAGGACCAACCAGCGACCGGCGATCGCGATCGCGCTCGCCACCAGGTACGGCACGAGGATGCGTGTGACCCGAGCGCGGTGGTGGGAGAAATCGACGCGTGCCGGACTGAACGCGAGAAAGCCGGAAGCAAACAGGAACGCGGGCACCGCAAAACGTGTGAGGGCCTCGATGCTCAGGACGATGCCGACCTGCGCTCGCCAGAGCGTCAGATAGGCGTGAATCCAAATGACGGTCAGGATCGCCGCGGCTTTCAGGTAGTCGATCGACGCGTAGCGCTTTCGCCGGCGAGTCGACTGTGTGGCGACCATCCACGCCCCATACTTGGGAGCGGGGCGCGGAGCAAATTCGCACGGGTAACGGAAGACGGGAGACGGGAAACGTCAGATGGCACGGAGCGAGCGTCCCCGTCTTCCGTCTTACGTCTCCCGTCTTCCGTTCCTTGTATAGATCGCCAGCATTTTTACGGCTATTATGCTGGCGATGTATGCACGCGAACTACCCCTGCCGGAGCGCTCGTTCTTTCTGTTCGGCCCGCGCGGCACCGGAAAGACCACGTGGCTCCGTAAAGTGCTGCCCGCGGCGCACCGGGTCGATCTCCTCACCGACCGCGAGCTCATCCGGTTCATGCGCCATCCCGGCCGCTTTACTCAAGAGGTCGAGGCACTACCGGCCGGCACGTGGATCGTCGTCGATGAGGTGCAGAAG
Organism: Deltaproteobacteria bacterium; assembly: GCA_016178705.1. Lineage (NCBI taxonomy): Bacteria > Pseudomonadati > Myxococcota > Myxococcia > Deltaproteobacteria bacterium. The sequence continues at coordinate 44,409 of JACOST010000019.1, forward strand.
CTCCCGCCGCTGCTCAACGAGGTGCAGGACCTCATCGCCAGGCACGGCAAGCGCTATCGCTTCGCGCTGACCGGATCGAGCGCGCGGAAGCTGAAGCGGGGGCAAGTCAATCTCTTGGCGGGCCGCGTGATCAATCGGAAGTTCTTCCCGCTCACGGCGGCCGAGATGGGCCGTGACTTTGCCGTCGATGATGTCCTCCGCTACGGCAGCCTGCCGGCGGTCGTCGCTGAAGACGGAGGTGATGCGGCACGCGTTGATCTGTTGGAAGCCTACAGCGAGAACTATCTCACTCAAGAGATTCGCCAGGAAGCTGTGGTCAAGCGCCTGGATGCCTTCACGCGCTTTCTCGAAGTCGCGGCGTTGATGAATGCCGAGGTGGTCAATGTCGCGGGACTGTCTCGCGACGCGGCCGTCGCGCGGCCGACCGTGCAAGGCTATTTCGAAATTCTCACCGACACCCTGATCGGCACCTGGCTGCCAGCTTGGCGGCCCCGCGCGAAGGTCAAAGAGGTCAAGCATCCGAAGTTCTATTTCTTCGACACCGGAACCGTCCGCGCGCTCGCCGGGCGCCTACGCGAACCGCTCAGCGATCCAGAGCGTGGTCATTTGCTGGAGACCTATGTGTTCCACGAGCTGCGCGCCTACCTGAATCGCTCCGGTTGCGGCGGCCAACTCGCCTACTGGCGCACGCCGGCGGGTTCTGAGGTTGATTTTGTTTGGACCCGCGCCGCCGCGGCCGTCGGCATTGAGGTCAAGGGCGCCACGCGCTGGCGTCAGGGCGATGGCGCCGCGCTCAAGCAATTGGCGGACGCGAAACACTTCAAGCGCGTCTTCGGCGTCTACCTTGGCCAGGAAAGCCTGCGCGACGGACCCGCTCTGATCTTGCCGCTGCGCGAGTTTCTCCGTCGTCTCGCTGCTGGTGAGGTGATCGGCTGACACTCACCCCGCCCGTCTCTCGTTTCCCGTCTCCCGTCTTGTGGAGGAACCCTTCTCGTCAACCGATCTCTCGTTGCCCTTTGCGCAGACGGCGGCGCGCGACAGGGGCGCGGCGGCGGCGCATCTGCGCCAGCAACTGGTCGACCGACAGGGCACCGAGCAGACGGTGACGCAATTCAGCATAGTCCCCGTGACCACGCTCGGTCTGCATTGCGAACCGGAGGGCACCCGCGGGGCCAAGTTTCTTCACCAGCGCTTCCCAGCCTACGGCGCGCACCTCAGCGTCGGTCAAATGTTCGCTCTTCATTCTCGCTCCTCTCCAACCAACTCGGCCAGCGCTTGTTGGGGCAGAACTACGCGAATCGCCAGTTGCGTCCCCGCGCGCAGGCACCGGCGGATCATTCGGTCATCAGTCGTGACGAGCAGCCCCGCCCGGCCAGCCTCCGCCGCGGCGACGTGCAACGCATCGAGGCCGCGCAGTCCAAAGCGCTCCAGGGTACGCGCGCGCCGCGTCACCGGTGGCGAAAGCTTCACTACGGCGTGCGCCAGAGCTACGAGGCAGAGAACCTTCCGCGCTCGGTCCGGGTCTGGGTTCTGACTCGCTTCGAAGACCACGTATTCCGAACCAACCAGCTCAATCCGGCCCGCTTCGACCAGCGACAACAGCATCGCCACGGCTTCGGCCTCTATGCGCGTACGCGGCTGACTCAAATCGTCGAAGGGACGGTTGAAAGCACTCGTGTTCAGGTAGATGCGCACAACGACCGCAACTTACCCAGGCAAGCCGTCTCGAGCAAGCCGCGACTCGTGCCGGCAAGCGGAGGTTGCGTGACGATCATCTCGCGCAAAGACGCAACGGCGCGAGGAAGACCACCACAACGCCAGTCTACATTTCTCATCTGCTTGAAGAGGCGCGCGTCCATGGCCTCGCCATCCTGACACCCGATCCCCTCATCAGCCAGTATCCGGTACGCTGCGCTTTGAGCCAATCGAGCGAGTAGAGCACCAACGGTGAATTCCGTGCAATGAGCCGTCCAACGTCTTACGTCTCCTGTCCGCCTCACGTCTTCCGTCTCCCGTCTCACGTCCCAAGGTTTCCCGTCTCCCGACCGGATCACTTGATGTATCCGAGCGCACGCAGCTTCTCTTCTTGCTCGGGTTGCAACTTGGCTTGCTCTGCTTTGACACCGGCTGCCGCCCCCGCGAGCGACGTCTTAGTTGCCAGACAGGTCGCGTCGTACGTATCGAGCAAGGTTCGCAGATCAGCTACCTCTGCGGCGTGCGTGTCATAGATGTCTTTCTTCTCGCCCGGATCAGTCGCCAGATCGTAGAACGGGTAGAAGGGTTGCCGTTGGAGATCGAGATAGCGGCAGAGCTTGCGGGTACCCAACTGAGCCAGGTAGCCGGGGCGTTCGAAGAGAATCGGTTCGTAGTCCGGTCCGTTGCCAGAAGCGCCCCAGGCCTCACTGAACAGCACGCGCGGGCTTGCACTCGCCCGCTTGCCCTGCAGCAACGGCACCAGACTTACCCCAGTCATCTGGCGCACGCCGGCCACGCCCGCCAGCTCCAAGATCGTCGGCATCAGATCCACGTGACCCACCGGATCGACGATTCGTTCCCCGTGAGCAATGCCGGGTCCCCAAAACATCAACGGCACGTGCGAGACTTCCTCGAAGAAGTGCGGTCCGTGACCCCATAAGCCATGCTCGAAAAACTCCTCGCCGTGATCGGACACCACAATGAAGATGGTGTTGCGATCGAGCCCTTCCATCTTGAGGGCGTCGAACAAGAGGCGGAGCTGATCGTCGGTGTAGCGAATTTCCTGATCGTACCCGACGACATCGCGCAGCGGTCGCGGCGATGCTTCGGTAACCGTTTGGCCTTCGCGCGAGGTGAAAAGTCCCCGGTAGCGCGGCGGAGGCGTGTACGGGTCGTGCACCTGGAACGTATGCAGGAACAGGAAGAAATGCTTGTCCTTGTTTCGCCGAAGCCAGGCCGCGCCCTTCGCGAACGTCGACTCGACCTGCCCGATTGGCTGCATCATGTCGGGGCTGGTGTTCTCCGCGTACACGTTGAAACCGCGATTGAAGCCGTGCGTCGCGTCCAACCAGCCGTCCTCGGTCACCGCGCCGGTTTCGAAGTCGTTCTCGCGCAAGACCTGGGCGAGGGTCGTCAACCACGGCGGCAGCACTTCCATTCCCTGCGTCAAGCCGTGCACGCAGGGCGGAACCGACGTGAACATCGTCATGTGCGACGGTGGCGTCGTGGTGGCGGCAGCCACGCAATGGTCGAAGACGGTACCGTGCTTGGCGAACGTGGCGTCGATGAACGGTGCGGTGTCGAACGAGAACCCGTAGCTGGTCAAGTGATCGGCGCGCAGCGTGTCGATCGACAACAGGATGATGTTGGGTGGTTTCGACGCGGGCTTTTCCGGCGCAAACACCGTCGGGTTCGCCCACAACGGGAACGAGTACGCTTGGGGTTCACCTTGCAGTTCCGTTTCGAACGCCAGGACCCGGGTCGAATCCGCCACCGACTCCAGCGACACCCGCCGATCGTGCCAGCCGTGGCCCGCTTCGGAACGGGCATCCAAGTTTTCCGTGAACAACAGATCGCAGGTCTTGTCATCGCAGGCTTTGATCGTGAAGGTGACTGGCGGCTGCGACCAAGCAGCGCGCGGGATGCCGATGGCAAAGTCGAGATACGCATGCGGAGGAATGTGAACGCTCGCAGTTCGATACGAAGTCGACCGCTCTGAACCGACCGCGAATCCTTCGATGTGCACGCCGATCGTAGAACCGGCGGCGGCATTCGGGACCGGCAGATGAATCCGCACTCGCTTTAGATTGCCGGCGGCCTCGGGCGTGACCACCATGGCGGGCAACCGGTTCCAGGTCGTGCCGACACGCGCCCGCGGCAGCAGCACGATGCGGTCCGCAGCAGTAAGTTCCGGTGGCACATCGGGAGCGAACGACACCGCACCATCGGTCGGCACAACCGCTTCCTCGGTGTACACCACTGGTGCGTGCGGCGCCCTGGCCAGCACGTAACGGGTTTCGTTGAGCAGGGTTTCAGTCAGGCGCTCCGCCGCTTGTCTGCTCGCATCTGTGGACTCCGCGGCCGGGCGATCGGCCGCCGTCGCTGTCGCATTCGGTCGCCACTGCGAATCAACCAAACGATAGTACGGCTTGAATTTCGCGTCCGCCCGAGCGCGCCACCACCATGTGCCGGCAGCAACAACCGCCGACGCGAGGATAACGAGAAACCATTTGCGGTTCATAAGCCCTGAGCCGTTCGACGATGACTTCGCGAGAGAACGGGCGTCGTCAGAACTCCGTATAGATGAACTTCAGCGGTTCTTCGGGCGCAAACAGCACGCACAGGACAATCAGGATCACATAGAGCGCCACCTTCCAGTTGTTCGCGACAAAGCGCAGCATCAGATTTTTCATGACCGTAGACTCTTCGCCGCCGGGCTCACTCCCGTTTGGATTCATCGACCACTCTAAAGCACGAAGTCGCGTTGAACTTCCAGCCCGAAGATTCGAACGATCGCCTGCGCCCGACGGTTGACGGCAGGCTTGATCACTGGTTTATGCTGCGGACATGAGAAAAGTACTAGGCGCAAAACTCGCCACCGCAATTTTGGCGGCAGTCCTTCTCGCCGCCGGATGCTCGGAGTCAACGCCGGGGGTGCTCACGCTCACCCCGGCTGGCATGAACCCGACGGGAAAGTTCACAGTGGACCCTGCCGGTGTTGTCGCCTTTTGGGGCAATGGAGCCCTGCAATCGAAGGTGCACGCTGAGAAGGGGCCGGTCACCATCACGATCAATGCGTGGGGTCACACCGTAGACGGTGAGGCGCCGATACTTCTCGCCGATCTCGAAGCGCGCGTCGTCGGAAAACTGGTCATCGACTCGGACAAGCCGAAGGACTACGTCATCAACACCGGCGCACAACACGCAGGAACGACGATCTTCGGCCTCACATTCTCCAATCACGCCGACAAACCACCCAACGCACTCGCCGGACGCTGGCTGGTCGTCAAGAGCGTGACGATTGAGCAGAAGTGAGAGGACGGAAGACGGGAGACGGAAAACGTGAGACGGAAAACGTTTTGACGTGAGAGGTGGAGGGGTGAGGTAAGGCGACCTCGCCTCAGCGAACGCCCAATAGGCGGGCGATGATCAGCGACGCCTTGTCTAGGTCACACACAAACAGCACCCAGCCGATACAGACGAAGTGGAATGTGAAAACGCCGGCGGCGACGCGCAGCGCGACCGGCCCCTCTCCCTGCTTTGGTCCGAGCAGACGCTCGCGCACGCGTCCGTAGACGCGGTACAGGTTGAGCGCGATGCCGTGGTACATGCCCCACACCATGAAGTGAAAGGCGGCGCCGTGCCACAGGCCGCACAACGTCATCGCGACGAAGCGATTCAGATACGAACGCAGCTCGCCGTGGCGGCTGCCGCCGAGAGGAATGTACAGGTAGTCGGTGATCCACGACGTCAGCGAAATGTGCCAGCAGCGCCAGAAGCGCGCGATGTTGGGCTGCAAGTAGGGATAGTTGAAATTCTCCTGCACGGTGTAGCCGAACAGTTTCGCGCTGCCGATGGCGATGTCGGAGTAGCCAGAGAAGTCAAAGTAGATCTGCAGTGCGTAGCCGTAGACGGCGAGCCAGAGCTGCACCCACGTGTACGCCTCGGGATGCGCGAACACGGGGGCGCACAACGGGGCGACCGTGTCGGCGATCAGCGTCTTCTTGGCGAGGCCGAAGAGAATGCGCTCGAGGCCGGCGCTGACGTTGGCGGGGTCGAGCGCCCGCTGCGCGTACTCTTGCGGGTTGAACTGCTGGAAGCGTTTGATTGGCCCGCAGATCAGCGTCGGGAAGAACATGATGAAGAGCGTGAAGTCGCGCAGGCCGGCGGGCGGGAACGTGCCGCGATAGACCTCGATCAGGTAGTGCACGTACTCGAAGATGAAGAACGAAATCGCCAGCGGCGCACGCAACTGCGCCGACGCAGCCTGAATCGGCTGCGCGCCGGGAAATACCAGCGCGAGCGACTCGAAGAAAAACCCTTGGTACTTGTAATACCCGAGCAACCCGATGCAGCCGCCGACGCCGACGATGAAGGCGAAACGCCTGCGCCGTCCCGCGCTCGGCGGCACCAGGAAGCTGAGACCGAACACCAGGAGCGTTGTGGCAGTGATCAGCAGAACGTGGATCGGGTAGTAGTACCAATAGAAATAGAAGCCGAAGCCCGTCAGCACCACGGGTCGCCAGCGTGCCGGGGCGAGCCAGTAGGTACAGAACGCAACGATCAGGAACAGCGCGTAGACCCAGGTGTTGAAGATCATCGCGTCTCCGCTCTCAAGCAACCCGCCTTGGGGTTGTTGCCGCGAGCGGTTTCAGGATCGCGAGCGGGCGAGGACACAAGGGACTCTCCACGGCGTTCGGCACAAAGTACGCGGGCCAAATCACACTCCAACCGGCATGGTCAACCGTGAGCCCGCCTCCCCCTGGTGGGCGCTCAAGGGGTCTGTATACGTGACATCGCTCACACGGCGCGCCCATCGCAATTTACTCGATTGACAATTCTTCGTTTCCAAGCAAATTGCGTCCGCGATGCGATCGATCTTTGAGCGACTAGCCCTCCTCCTGTTCGGCATCTGTGCGGCGCTTGCGGTCGGGGAAATCGCGGTTCGCATGCACCGGAGTGACCGGATCAGCTTCAACAAGTCTTTAGCCGAACGGGAGCGCTCATCGAAGACGCCGAAGCGCACCATCATGGATGTCCTGCGTCCGAATGGAGACGAGGTCTTCCGCGGAGTACGTTACCGCTTCAACAGCGTCGGCATTCGCGGGCCTGAATACGCGGATCATTCCGGCACAGGCGTCTTCCGCATTGTGATCGTTGGAGACTCCGTAACCATGGGCCACGGTGTGCAAGAGGAAGACACCTACTCCGCTCTTCTCGAGGCAGCCCTGAATGCCCGCGGTTCAGAACGACGCTACGAAGTGATCAATCTGGGACTCTCCAACCTCAACCTCGCGTCAGCGGTGTATCGTCTCCGAGCGAGCGGGCTTCCGCTGCACCCCGATCTGATTGTCTACGGCTTCACGATCAACGATATCGAGTCTCCCGCCTACGTGCGCTCGACCAAGGGGCCCGATGGCGACGCTCACCGCGATTGGCTCTATAGATTCCGCCACTCGCATTCGTTTCTCATGCGAGCGCTGTGGCCACGACTGGTGTCGCTCGATAATCTCCGCGAACCCAGTCCCGGCTCGTACCTGTTCGAGCTCCGGGAAAACTATTTCGACAACCCCGAAGCTTGGGCCAGTTTTGAAGTGGAGCTCGACCGACTCCGAGATGTCGCAACCTCCAGCGGGGCTTGCGTACACGTGCTGATCCACACGCATCTCTACTATCTCGGCGCGCTTCATCCATTCGGTTCGATCTACGATCGCGTGGCGCGAGCCGTCGAAGCTCGCGGCATGACGGTGACCCAGTCCTATCCGTTCTTTCGACGTCTGGATGAGAGCCGCCTCGTCGTCTCGTGGTTTGACAGCCATCCGAACGCGGCCGGCCACCAAGTCCTTGCCACCGCGCTACTGGCCGGCCTGCGCGATCTACCGGGTCGCTGTTGGAAAGAGGGAGCCGTGCCGGACGCCGTGGAATTCCAACAGGCAAACATTCACTGACGCACACGATCAGCGGCGTAGCGAACAGCATCAGCAACCGGCGCCGCCAAAAGGCCCGCGAGTTTCTTGCGGCCATCTTCGTTGAGATGAATCGGATCGCGAAGACCTCCGTATTTGGGTTTGCGGAAGTCGGCCGGCGTCATCGCGTCGCTGTAGTCGCGCCAGATGAGACCGTAGCGATCGGCGGTGCCTCGTAGTCGGGCAATATACTCCTCGTACAATCCCGGCTCCGCCAATCGATCTCGACCAAATGGATTGACCGGCCCCGCATAGATCACGCAGCGACCGGGACGGTAGGCATGACAGAGGCTGCCGATTACATCGAGTGCGTCCCAGTTGGCGTTGGGAAATCCGTAGTCGGCAGCTGTCCATTCATAAGGACCTGAAACCGACGTGCGCGCGGCGACGAGTGGTTGCTGTTCGACTTCCGCAGGTCGAAGCCAGCGAGCCAGCGCCGTCCCGGGTCCAACAGTCGGCTGAATCGCATACTCCCACACGTCGCGGCGCAAGCTCGCGCGATATGCGTAGGTTGCCCAACTCGATTGCACAAGTCCGGTCATCACCTGTTCCAGCGTGAGATTCGCATCGATCCATGAACCCGCTCTGACCGCAACCAACCGATACAAGTCACCTACGTTGAGTTCGGTGCTCACGCGACTGACCCAGCGCGAATGCGGTGCGCGCGGGAAAGCTCGCAGGGAGAGGCCGTATACGATGACCTCGACATCGCTGCCGATCAACTTATCGATGAACAGGGCCGCGTCACCGACGAACAAGCCGAGTTCGCTCGCATCGATCGTCTCAATCAAGACGCCCCGCGCTTCGCTTAGGGCCTGGCGCTCAAGATAAGGGACGACGGTTTGATCCGGAGCATCTGCGGCATTCATGGTCGAGTCACCCACGAACGCTACTCGCTCTGCATCATGGGATGTCCTCTGGATCGCATCGAACAGAATTGGAAGAGTTTGGCCGTTCGTCCGATCACGGAGCAATGGAAATGGGCTCACGTACCGTGGGACGATGTAGTGGTTGAAATAGGGACCAGCCACCCACCAATCGAGCACCACCAACACCAATACAATTCTCAGCGCCACACCGAGCGGTCCGGCCGTGCGCGCGGCCGCGACACGACGGATCGCATTTCCGATTGTGCCCCAAATCTCATCGGTGTCGTCGGTAGCATCCGGCGATGCCACCGGTTCATGCTCGGCGCGCGTCACTTGCACCCGGCGCGTCCTGAATGCGGCGACCGCAGCGACGGCGAGAACGCCCAGCGCCAGCAAGGTCATTGCCGCACCCAACTTGAAACTGAGGGGATCGTAGACGAAGGTGACGGTATGCTCTCCCGCTGGAATGGCGACGGCGCGAAAGAGCGCGTTGGCACGCACGATCGATTGCGACTGGCCGTCGACCGCCACCTTCCAACCCGGATAGAACGTGTCCGTCAGCACCAGATAGCCGTCACTCGCGCTCCGCGCATTGATCACCACCCGCATGGGCTCGTAGACGACAATCGTGGCTGGAGTGATCGTCCCCGACGATTCGTGGGATGACGCATGGGGTGTAAGAGCCATCCCCTCGCCTGGTTCGAGTACGACGCTCCGCCGCGCTTCGAAATCCGCTTGCGTCAGCATTTGCATCGCGGACTCGGCGTTGGCGGCCACAAGCAAGTCGTTGGCAACGTAGGCGCGCGGCAACGGGTTGGGGTTTTCGTACACCATGAACTGACCGTGCATCGCATCGAATGCGGCCGTCCAGCCTTGCGACTCCAGGGCTTGCCTGAACGGCATCGTGATCTTGTGCAAGACGATGAAACGCAGGCTCATGAGATCGGCCAAGCGCAATGCGGCCGGTGACGGATCGAGATCGAGCAGACCGATGAACGGATACTTTTCGTAGTCGACCGTGCCCGAGTGATTGAGCAGGCGATAAAACTTCGCGTCGCGATCAAGGCTCAGGGGCTCGTAGTCCGTGAGCGAATAAATTCCACGCAACGTCCCCTGCTTCGGCATGAGCGCGGGCAGACGCGTCGACGGCATGTAGATGTAAGTCCGATACAACCCGCCCCTCTGCTTCACGTAGTCCAACACTTCAGCTTCGGCGTCGTACACGCTCAAGTCGTGGTACGGGTGCAGCGCCGGGCTGCGCGTGGCAAAAAACAGATCCCAGACGATCAACACCACCAAGCCGACGGCGGCCAGCGGCCGCGCAGATCCGCGCGCTGCCAGAATGATCGCCGCGAGCGCGACCGCAAGGCACAGGAAGGTGCGCCCCGCCGCTGGAGCCCGGGCGGCGAATACGCCGACGACGACCACCACGCCGATCGTCACGATCATCGCTGTTCGGGCGCGGCTTGTCGTGTCGGCTCCCCGGGATTTCCGCTCGCCTAGAAGCACATCCAGACCGATCCCGGACAACACGGCTGCGCCAACCGACAGGAGGTACTCAATGCGCCAGGGGTAGCGAAACCAAGTTGCACCAGGGAGCAATCCATAAAGAGCAAACACAGGGGTGTAGACTGAGACTGAGACCGCGAGACTTGCGAGCACCATCACCCAGAAGAAAGCGACCTGAAGTCGTCTGCGCCGACTCAGCAGTGCAATTGGGGACAACAACAAGCTGACGATTCCCACATAGGCCTGACGCGGAAAGCCGGGCGCCGAATCGACCAATTCATGCAACACCCGCTCGGGCGGCAACGGTCCGGTCGGCATTATTTGCGTCATGCTGAGGCCGCCGGGCCGCCGCGGTCCCAGGCTTTGCAGCTCGATGCTCGGCAACAGTTGAACTGCGCCTAGGGCCAGACCCAGCGCCATGCCGGCGCCAAGGAACAGTGCAAGCTTAGCGACATTCCGCGGATCGCGCGTTCGCCATGCCTCACCAATCACCCGTGCTGCGGCGTAGCCACCGAGGGCATACATCGAGTACACCCACGTCTGCAGCCACCCGGCGAGAATCGGCATGCCCACGGCCAACGCGACGACACCGATCCCCTTTGCTCGCGGCTTCGTACAAGTTCGCTCCACACCGATCAGGCCCAACGGTAGCCATGCTGCTGTGCCGATCGCAGGCGTGAACCAAAGCGCCTGCGATGCCATGAAGCCAGAAAGGATGAACGTAAAGGCGGCGGCGCTCGACGCGAGGTGGCTCAGCGCAATGGTGCGTCCATAGCCGTACAACAGTATGCCGGCGAGGATCAGGTGCAGTACCGCGATGACTTCAATGGCGATTTCGGTTGGAAGAACGAGAAACGGGAAGTTGAGCGGGTAGAACACTCCGTACAACGCCGTCGCGGCGAACGGATGGCCACAGAACTGGAACGGATTCCACAACGGGAGAAGACCCGCTTGAATCCATTCGGCGGCGCGGTGGGCCATCGGATACACCTGCGTGTAGGGATCATCGCTGGCCCCGAACATGACCTCGGTGGCTGGCGCGATGATGCGAAGGCGCCAGAAGGCGAGCACGACCGCAGCGAGCGCCAACGCGAACCCGCCGTCGAATTTGTTGCTGCCCGATCCGATCGATCCGCTCCCGCGCATTCGGTCGCCGGTACACTACCGCACGAACATGGTCAATGTAGACCTTTCAGCCCACTACCGCCGAGCGCATCGATTGCGCCTTTCGTGACCGAGTACGCACCAATCCCACGCACACCAATACACTGGCACTCAACGAAACGATCACGCCGATCAGGAATGTATTCGGACGGTAGTCGAATGTCACCGTATGGGGTCCGCCCGGAACATAGACCGCTCGAAAGAGATAGTTGCCGCGGTCAATCGGCACGGGCCGACCGTCGATCTCGGCAACCCACCCCGGATAGAACGTGTCGGTCAGCACGAGGTATCCGGGCTCATCGTCGCGAGTCCTCACTACCACACGTGTTGGTTCGTAGGATGCGACTGAGACCTCCGTCAGACCGCGCGGCGGCGCCAACGCCGCGACCGCTCTCACTCCCGAAATCGCTTCGACGACTGCGCTACGGAACCGATCGAACGTAGGCGACGTGATTGCCACGAAGGCATCCGACTCGTTGGCTGCGAACTCCCAATCGTGCACGATGTAAGCGCGAGGAAGCGCCTTCGGATTCTCGTATACAAATTCGTGTCCGCCGTCGCGCGGCACAAAGGCCAGCCGCCAGTCTGACTGCGGTGTGGTGAGTTTCCGCGTAAACGCCGCGTCGAGCGGGTGCGACATGATGAAGCGAACGCTCATCAGGTCCAGCAGCCGGAGATTGTCGGGCGTCGGATCGAGTTCAAGAAACCCGATGAACGGAAGGTCCTTTGGATCGGACCCGTCGGACCGACGCGCTTCGATGGCATGGTAGACTCGTGCGAAGCGGTCCAAGCTGAGCGGTTCGTAGTCGGTGATCGAAAAGATCCCCCGCAGCGTACCTTGCTTCGGCATCACCGGTGGATTGCCGGGCATCGAGAAGTGGATGTACGTACGCGCCAACCCTTGATTGGCGGAGATATAGTCGAGCGCGGCCGCCTCTTGGTCGTAGATCTTCAGGTCGTGATACGGGTGCAACGCGGGACTCTCGGTCGCAAAAAACATGTCCCACATCGAAATGGAAATCAACGCGACGATGCCGGCCACACGCGCGGCGTGCCGGCCTGTGAGAACCATTCCACAAATCACCGCGGCCCCCAGCCACAGCAGCCCACGGCTGCGTTCCGGCATCGCCACAGCGGACCACCACAGCAATGCAGTCAAGAACGGCACGAGCGCGAGAAGCGCGGAACGTCGCGACCGCAGCGCCACCTCGACCGCCTCGCCACTCAGCACGGCTCCCGCAAAGGCAAACAGGAGGACAACGCGCCAGGGGATTCGAAACCAGCTCCCGCCCGGAATCGCGCGGAATACTGCAAACAAGGGCGTGTACGTCGTCATCGCAATCAACAGACTCCACGCCCCCAACAGCCAGAGGAACACGACGTGGTGGCGTCGCCGCACGGCGACGAGCGACAGCGGAATCAGAACGAGCGAGACGATGCCGATGTAGCTCTGTCGGGGAAATCCCGATCGTGAATCGAATGTCTCGCTGAGGATCTTCACGGGGGGCACGGGTCCGAGACTCAACGTCTGCTCCAAGCTGAGTCCACCGGGTCGTCGGGGTCCGAGGCTTTGAAGTTCGAGGCTGGGAAGCAACTGGATCGCGGACAACGACAGGCCCAGAACTATCCCACCCGCGACAGCGCCACCGGCACGGAGCACGAGTCTCCAATCCCGTCCAACCGCGACCCCATGCACCATTCGGAAGGCGCAATACGCACCGATCGCGTGCATGGAATAGGTCCACGTCTGCAGCCATCCCGCCAGGATCGGCATGGCCACTGCCAGCGACAGGAGCACCGCCCACTTGAATCGTGGACGCTCGAAGATCTTTTCGATGGCGAGGAAGCCCAGCGGAAGCCACGCGATCGCTTCGATGGCGGGCGTGAACCACAGCGCTTGTGACGTCACGAACCCGGAAAGCATGAACACAACCGCCGCAAGCGACGCGCTGGCCCGGCTGAGCTTAATGGTTCGGCCATACGAATAGCAGAACAGTCCGGCCAGAAAGAGATGGAGCGCTGCCTTCAGCTCCAGTCCCACACGCGTCGGGACCAGCAGGAAGAGAAGATTCAACGGGTACGTCACGCCGTAGGACACCGCGGCGAGAAACGGATGACCGCAAAACTGGTACGGGTTCCACAGCGGGACGTGGCCAGCGCGAAGCCAGCGATCAGCGAGCTGGACCATCGGATAGATCTGCGTGTACGGGTCATTACTCGCCGCGAAATACATCTCGTGCGCGGTGGTGATGATGCGGAAGTAGAAAAACGAGCCAGCGAGAGCGGCCAGGCCGATGCCCGCGGCGAGGTCGAGCCGCAACACTCTGGCGCTCACACACTACTCCGTTCTCAGGCGAAGACGCTCGCGGCGTACATCACCGGCATTCGCTCGTCAACCGAAGATCAATCGCACGGGCCTCGACTATACTGGTTCGCAAATCGCATTTTCGCATGGTAGGAAATCACATCCATGTCGATCATGCATCACGTACACACGCCTGGAGCGCGCAGGCGTAGTCGCAACAGAAGCTCTCATCTCCGGCGGAGACGCGCCCGAACATCGGCCGTTCTCGTTCTATGAAGCAACGACGCGGCCCGATCCTAGTCGTCGGACTCGTCTTGAGCATCGCGTTTGTCGCTCTCTCGCTACGCCACGTCGATCTCCATGGTCTAGGCGACGCACTCGGGCACTCGCACTGGTGGCCGTGGTACGTGCTGGCACCGACCATCTATCTTGCGGGTCACGTGGTGCGGGGTGTTCGCTGCCGCACCATCTTGCGGCCGCATTGCGATCTGAACCTGATCACCGCGACCAACTGCACGGTGATCGGCTACGGCGCCAACAACCTCCTCCCGGCCCGCATGGGCGAGTTCGTGCGCGCGTACGTACTCGGGCGTCAGGCGGGGGTTCCCGTCAGTTTGGCGCTCGCCATCACCTTCCTCGAACGCATCCTCGACGGCCTGACGATCACCGGCATCTTGCTGGTTGCCGGACTCTTCGCGCCCTTGCCCGACTGGGGGCGCGAGCTGCGCTGGGCCGCGGGCCTCGTGTTCGCCTCGGCCACCATCGCGGTCGCCCTCATCACCGCCGCACGGCCGTTCGTGTTGCGCGTCGCGCAGCTCGTCACCGCGCGCCTGCCACTCGCGCTCGATCGGCGCATCACCGCGATCCTCAACCGCGCCTTCGGCGCCACCGATTGCCTGCGCGATCCCATTCTCACAATCAAAATCGTCGCCCTTAGCCTCACGGTGTGGATCGTCGAGGGCGGCATGTTCCTCGTGGTCTTGCCGGCGTTCGATTTGCCGATGAATCCGCTGTGGGCGGCGATGGCCTTGTCGGTCACCAATCTCGGCATCCTGATTCCATCAAGCCCCGGCTACATCGGTCCGTTCCACTACTTCTGCATGCAGGCGCTACAAATCTTCGGCGTACCGGCCGACACGGCACTTGGATACGCGATCATGGTGCACCTGCTCTACTACGTCCCGATCACGATCTGGGGCGTCGGGGCATTGACCGCGTACGGCGTCAGCCTCGGCACCGCGGCGCAAACGGTCCCCGCCCCGGCGCTCGCCGTCGCGACAGAGAACGAGGTGCTGCGGTGAGTGATGCGGGGACGCCCGCCCGCCGCTACACCGCGCTGGCCGCAATCGTCGGCTGCATTGCGCCGGAGTATCCCGCGCTCAACGCCGCGACGCGCGTCAAGGCGCTTGACGATGTGACTCGCTACGTCGCCTCGCAGATCGATGGGATGCCGAGTTTTCTGCGCGCGCCCTACCGGCTGGCCTTGCTCGCCTTCAGCTGGTTGCCGCTGCTGCGTTACGCGCGACCGTTCTCGGCCTTGCCTGCGGCAACGCAGCTGTCGTACCTGACGTTGTGGAGCGATGGACCGATTGGACCGATGCGCGATTTCGTCAAGCTGATCCGCAGCTGCGCACTGCTCGCGTACTTCGATCATCCACTGGTGTTGCAGCAACTCGAAGTGGAGCGGGCATGAGAGGGAAGGGGTCAGGGGTTGGGGGTTGGGGGTTAGGGGTTAGGGGTCAGGGGTTAGGGGTCGGGGCCACCCCTCACCCTTCATCCCTTGCCCTTCACCCCTTACCCTTCACCCTCTCACTCCTCACCCCTTACCCTTCACCTGCAAGCCTTCAGCTTTCCCGTCTCACGTCTCACGCTGTCATGCCATGACAAACGCGACCACACACACCGATCCACCAATCACGACCGGCGCCATCGTGCGCACGGAAGTGCTCGTCATCGGCTCGGGCGCGGGCGGCGCCATCTCCGCGGCCACGCTGGCGGCGCGCGGCTACGAGGTGTTGGTACTGGAGGAAGGACCGTTCCTCGACACCAGCACCATTGCTTCCAATTCTCCCGAGGCCATCGCCCGCCTCTACCGCAACGGCGGTCTCACACCGATTCTCGGCAATCAGACCATCGCCTACGTCGAAGGGCGATGCGTCGGCGGTTCCACCGAGGTCAACAGCGCCTTCTGGCACCGCTTGCCGCAGGACAGTTACTACCGCTGGCGTACCGATGCGTTGCTGCACGACTTCACGCCCGAGGTGATGGAGCCCTACTTCGCGATGCTCGAACGCGACCTGTCGGTCTCCTACCTCGACGCCGAGCAGGCACCGAAGAGTTCCGCCCTGTTTCGCCGAGGGATCGATGCATTGCACTGGCAGTATCAAGAGGTCCCGCGTTGTCAGAAGCACAACGCGGGGGCCAGTCCGTTTGCCCCCGGCAACAAGCAGTCGATGCAGCGCACCTACATTCCCAAAGCACTGGCCGCCGGCGCGCGGCTCATCGCCGACTGTAAGGTGAGCAAGATTGTGCATCGCGACGGACGCGCCACGGGCGTCCACGCGAGCGTCAAACAGAACGGCAGCGTGCAACGTTTCGAAGTGCACGCCGACTTGATCTTCGTTTGCGGCGGCGCGGTGCAGACCCCGGCGCTGTTGCGTCGCAGCGGCATCACCAAGAACGTCGGCGACAATCTGTGCATTCATCCGATGATCAAAGCCGCCGCACTGTTCGACGACGAGATCGGCGCCCACGAAGAGGCGTTGCCGATCTATCAAGTCAAAGAATTCTGGCCGACCATCACCATCGGTGGCGCGGTGTTCACGCCCGGCTTCCTCGCCATGCTGCTGTCGGACAATTGGAAGACGACCCAGCAGGCGATGCCGGACTGGAGCCGCATGGCGCTGTATTACGCGGCGAGCCGCGGCATGAACCGCGGCCAGATCCGCGTCCTGCCGGGCCTCGCCGACGGCGTTGTCGTGCGCTACCAACTGAGCGAAGGCGATCAGCAGAACATCAGCGCCGGCCTCGCCCACCTCGGCGAGATTCTGTTCGCCGCCGGCGCCAAGGCTGTCTATCCGTCGCTGCGCGGTCAGCCGGTGCTGAAGTCGGCCGATCAATGTCGCGGCTGGCTCAAGCAGCCGATCGCGATCAACACCATGGCGCTGTCGACCGTGCACGCATTCAGCAGCTGCCCGATGGGCGAGAATCCCGACGTCTGCGCCACCGATTCGTTCGGACGGGTGAACGGCTTCCGCAACCTGCACATCAACGACGCCAGCTTGATTCCGGATTCGCCGGGCGTGAATCCGCAAGGGACGACCATGGCGATCGCGCTGCGCAACCTCGACCATCTCGATTCCGAGCGCGGCCGGCGTGTGCGTGGTAAGCTGCACGCTGTGAAGCTACCTGCCGCCGCTCCCGCGTACATCATCACCGGCGCTTCCGGCTGGCTCGGCATGCGCTTAGTCGAGGTGCTCACGCGTGGCCTGCCTGGCGTCGCTCGTTTTGCCGAGCCCATCGCCCAACAGGCGTTGCGCTGCTTGGTGCACCCCAACGACAACGCGACGGCACTGAGCAACATGGCGGAGACCATCGAAGTCGTGCCCGTCGACCTGACCGACGCGGGGGCCGTGCGGGCCGCGTTCAGCGACGCCGCCGGCGCGACGGTGATTCACATCGCCGGGGTAATTCATCCGACGCGCGGCGTGAAGGAATTTACCAGCGTCAACGTCGACGGCACGCGTCACTTGCTCGAGGCCGCGGAGGACGCGGCGGTCCGCCGCTTCGTCGCCGTGTCGTCGAATTCGCCGTTCGGATTCAACCCGCACACCGATCATCTGTTCGACGAGCAGTCGCCCTACAATCCGTACATGGGCTACGGACGATCCAAGGTGGAAATGGAGGGGCTGGTCAAAGCGGCCCACGCGCGTGGCAAGCTCGAGACGGTGATCATCCGACCGCCGTGGTTCTACGGACCGCATCAACCGCCGCGCCAGACGCTGTTCTTCAAGATGATCAAGGACGGGCGCTTCCCGATTCTCGGCGACGGCACGCAGAAACGTTCGATGGCTTACGTCGACAACATTTGCCAGGGCCTGCTACTTGCCGCCACGGTCGAGCGCGCCAACGGCGAGGTCTATTGGATCGCCGATGCGCGTCCCTATACCATCAACGAAATCGTCGACACGGTGCAGGAGGTTCTCACGACCAACTTCGGCATCGCCTGCGCGTCGCGCCGGCTGAAGCTGCCGGCGCTGGCCGGTGAGATCGCGCGACTAGGAGACGGCACGCTGCAAGCCATCGGCATCTACAACCAGAAGCTGCACGTGTTGAGCGAAATGGGTCACACCATCGCGTGCTCGATCGAGAAGGCCAAGCGCGAGTTGGGTTACGCACCGGCCGTTTCGCTGCGCGACGGCATGCTGCGGTCGATCGAGTGGTGCCTGGAGAACGGCTTGCGCTTCTAAGGCGCGAAGGAGACGGCACGCGGATGGCAACGGTACTCATCACCGGCGGCTCGGGATACTTCGGCTGCTTGCTGCGCGACCGCTTGCGGGAAACCGGCGCGTCGGTCCGCATCTTCGATGTGGTCGACGTCGAGGATCGACCGTCGGAGGTCGAGTTCATTCGCGGCGATATCCGCGACCTGGATGCCGTCCGACGCGCGTGCGCCAACGTCGAGGTTGTCTACCACAACGTCGCGCAGGTGCCGCTGGCGAAGGATCGCCACCTATTCTGGGCGGTCAACTGCGGCGGCACGGAGAACTTGCTGCACGCGGCGCGCGATGCGCGCGTGCGCAAGGTCGTGCACACGTCGTCGAGCGCTGTGTTCGGTGTACCGGCGCGCAATCCGGTGGACGACACCGTCGCGCCGAACCCGATGGAAGCCTACGGCCGCGCCAAGTTGGAAGCCGAGCGCGTCGTGCAACGCTACGTCGGCGAACACGGGCTCGACGTGTCGATCATTCGCCCGCGCACGATCCTCGGACACGGGCGCCTGGGAATTTTCCAGATCCTGTTCGATTGGATCGAGGAAGGGAAAAACATTCCGGTGCTCGGACGCGGCGACAACATTTACCAGTTCGTTCACGCCGACGACCTGGCGGCCGCGTCGATCAAAGCGGCGGCGCGCCCTGGCTTCGGCATCTACAACATCGGCGCGGAGACGTTCGGCACCATGCGGGCCACGCTCGAAGCACTGTGCCGTCACGCGGCGACGGGCAGTCAGGTTTATTCCGTCCCCATGGGCTTGGCGATCGCGGCCATGAAGCTCACCAGCGCGCTGCGGTTGTCGCCGCTCGGGCCGTATCACTCGCTGATGTACGGCCGCAGTTTGTATTTCGACATCACTCGGCCGAAGGCCGAGCTCGATTGGCAGCCGCGGTGGTCGAGCGACGAAATGATCTGCGAGTCGTACGACTGGTACCTGGGGCACAAGCAGCAGGTGTTGCACTCGTCGGGCGCGTCGCATCACCGCTCAGCGGTGAAGCAGGGGATTCTGAAATTGGTGAAGCAATTTTCGTGAGACGGTTGGACGTAAGACGGAAGACGTAAAACGGGAGACGCCAGGCGTTGGAGCATCTCCGTCTCACGTCACGTCTTCACGTCTCCCGTCTCGCGTCCCCCGTCTCACGTCTCACGTCTCGCGTCTCCCGTCTTCCGTCCTACGCGAATCGCCAGTTGCGTCCCCGCTCGCAGGTACTCAGTCCGAAGAAAAGAATTCAACGCAGAGTCGCCGAGGCGCCGAGCCGCAGGGGTAGGGTCCGATTGCTCGGCATGAACGAAGGTGGACTATTTTCGGATTGCACGACGCGGCAACTTACCCAGGCCGACTGGTGCCGGCAAGCGGGGAAGGCGTGACGATCATCCTCGCGCAAGGACGCGAAGGCGCAAAGAACAGATGGAGCGATCAAAGAGAGATTCCTTCGTCTTCTCCCTTCGTACGCTTCGTGTACTTCGTGGTGAGGATCTTGACCGGTTCGGCTGTGCGGCTTGGCGTCTTTGCGCGAGACACGTTTGCCTATTTTGGGCGAAGCCCGGGGAAATCCACGACGACGGCCGCCAGAGAGGCGTTGACTTGACCATCTTTCTAGGCCAGATACTGGCCATGCTGAAGATCAACATCCACGAGGCGAAGACTCACCTCTCGCGCTACCTCGCGCGCGTTGCCAAGGGTGAATCGATCCTGCTCTGCAACCGCAACGTTCCGGTTGCGGAGATTCGGCCGCTTCCCGCTCCGCGGAAAACCAGCCGACCCATCGGGTTGGCGAAGGGAACGTTTACTGTTCCCGCCAGTTTCTTCGAGCCCTTGCCGGAAGACCTCCAACGCGTCTTCGCTGGCGAGCACGCATGAAGCTCCTCTTGGATTGGATACGTGCACATTTCTCTGGATCGCCGCCGACGCACCAGACTTGTCTTCGAGGGTCCGCGATCTTTTTCGCGACCCGGCCAATGAGCCGTATCTCAGCGCCGTTTCGGTCTGAGAGATTGTGGTGAAGCATGCGCTCGGGCGCCTTCCCCTCCCGGAGGCACCCGAGCGATTCGTTCCGGAGCAACGCCACCGCATGGCATCGAGCCTTTGCCGCTCGACGAAGATGCCGCCCTGCATTTGGCGCGTCTGCCCGCTTGCATCGTGATCCATTCGATCGCATGCTGGTCTGTCAGGCGCTCGTCCATGGCCTCGCCATCCTGACGCCCGATCCGCTCATCAGCCAGTATCCGGTACGCTGCACTTGGTGAAGCGCCGCGGGTGCGGAGCGCGAGTCAACCCTGATCCGAAAGTAGAAGCCACCGATAAACAGCGACAAGCTGCTGAAGGACATCGCGCACGCAGTGAAACGGATCCGGCATCGCGCGCGCGGCCGCGTATGCTGGATGTATGCACGCGAATCACGGCCAGAGTGATCCGTTCGCCACGGCGTCGAGAAAGTCGCCGACCGGCAAGACGTCGATGCCGTCGCGGGTTCGCGCGCGCCGTCCGCCCGGGTGCACGAGGATGCGGCGCGCAAGCCCTTTGAGTCCCTCAACCGCGCGCAAGCCGCGCAAGGCATCGTCGTCGATGGTGGTGGCCACCTTCGCCTCGATCGCCAACCACTCCCGCCCACGCGCGAGCAGGAAGTCCACCTCCGTCCGCGCCGCCTCGGCGGGGGCCCAGTAGTACCATTCCTCGAACAGCCCATGATAGTCGCGATGGCTGCGCAGGACCCCGGCGACCCATCCTTCAAACAAGGCGCCGCGCTCTTCCGCCGCCGGCGGCGCGAACTGATTCTTGAGCGCCCGGACAATCCCAGCGTCGACCCAGTACCACTTCGGATGCCGCTTCTCACGCACGCGCATGCGGGCCGCATACGCGGGCAGTCGAAACGCGAGCAGGGTGTCTTCCAATATCTCGAGGTAGCCCGTCACTGTCGTGCGCGCCACGCCGGCATCACGCGCAAGCGTCGCCGTGTTCAGCGTTTGCCCGTGGAACAGCGCTGCGATCGGCAGAAAGCGGGCGAACCCGGGCAAGCTGCGCACCAGCGCCTCGGCTTGCACCTCTTCCTTCAGGTACATCCGAACGTACGCTTGCAGCGCCTCACGGCGTTCCGGCGCCTGCCAGATGATCGGCAGACTCCCGGTCGTCAGCACGGTCTCCAACGCAAACGCATGTCCCAGCTCAGCCGGGACCAAGGGATGCAGCTCGCGCCGTGCCGCGCGTCCCGCCAACAGGTTGGTCCCATGTTGCTTGAGTTTGCGCGCGCTCGACCCGCACAGCACGAAACGCAGTCGCCGTTCCTCGATGAACCGATGCACCTCGTTCAGCAACTGCGGCAGCCGCTGGATCTCGTCGACGCACACCGTCGTCCCGGGTCGCAGCGCGCGCAGCTCGTCGGCGAACTGCCCCGGTCGCACGAGATAGGCGTGGTAGAGCGCCTCATCCAGCAGATCGATGCGATGCGCGGTCGGTAGTTGCGTGCGCACCCACGTGCTCTTGCCAGTGCCGCGCGGCCCGAACAGAAAGAAGGACTGCTTCGGGACCTCCAGCAAGCGAGGAAACAGGGTTGCCATATCGTCGTCATTCTACGCCGTAAAATGACGACGTACTAGTCACGATGCGAGATCAGCAGATCTCGATCACTTCGCGAAAAGACGCAAAGGCGCAAAGAACAGATGGAGCGATCAAAGAGAGATTCCTTCGTCTTCTCCCTTCGTGCGCTTCGTGTACTTCGTGGTGAGGACCGTGACTGGTTCGGCTTCGCGGCTTGGCGTCTTTGCGCGAGACACTCTTGCCTTTGCCAAAGCCCGAGAAGAGTTGCGACGACGTGCGAGTTACCTAGGCGGGGACGCGCCGCACCTTTCTTGGTTTGATCGCGTCCACGGCACGCATTCGTCAAGCAGCACGCGCACCGCTCACCACAAGCTCACGTGCTTGTTCCAAGACCGCGACTGCCTTCTCTCGGCTGACCGTCGGGAAGTCATCCAGGAACTCGTCGAGTGAGTGCTTGCCTTCCAGGTAGTCAAAGAGGGCTTGAACGGGCACACGCGTGCCGACGAAGACGGGTGCACCGCTCATGATTTCAGGATCGCAGTGAATGACTGACTTTCGCGTCCCCATAGTGATTTTCTCCGCAGGGCAACCTATCACGCGACCACTCGTGGGCCTAGCGTCAGAAAGCTTTTCGCTGGTCGCGTGGGCCACTGGAGAACCCCTCTCGTCAACCGATCTCTCGGTGCCCCTTGCGCAAACGACGGCGCGCGACTGGGGCGCGGCGGCGACGCATCTGCGCCAGCAACTGGTCGACCGGCGGGGCACCGGGCGAGCGAGTCAACTTGGTTGCGATACCGCTGTCACTTTACGCCGCAAAATGACGGCGTACCAATCTCGGGACAGGAGACGTGAAGCGTGAGACGTAAGACGGAAGGCATGGGATACCTCTCTCCGTCTCCCGTCTCCCGTCTCTCGTCTCCCGTCTCCCGTCTCCCGTCTTACGTCTCCCGTCTCCCGTCTCCCGTCTCTCGTCTCCCGTCTCCCGTCTCTCGTCTCCCGTCTCCCGTCTCCCGTCTTACGTCCTTACGCTTCACGCCTGACAAATCGCCAGCAGATCGAGTGAGCCCTCGGGATTCGTACTGATGTGAAAGTCATCGATACCAATGGCGTCGGTAGCACCATCGGCGCGCGCGATGTTTTGCCGCACCAGACGCGCGAGCTTCGGATACACCCATTCGATCAGCGCCTGCGGTAGCACTCGGCGCAATCCCAACGGATCGAGGCGCAAGATCTTGCCGGCCTGAACTCCGCGCGCGCGCTCAAAGGCCATCACCTTCTCGTTGCCGCACACGCCGTGCATGTCCACCTGCGCAAATGTCGCCCGCAGCAGCGTCGCCAGTTCATCGGCGACGTACTCGTGCAGGTGATACGGATTCTCGACGAACGAGTTGAGTCGATTGGGCGTGATCACGATCAGGCGTCCGTCGGACTGCAACACGTGCCGCGCTTGTTCGAGGAACGGACGCGGATCGTCGAGGTGCTCGATCACCTGGAAGTTGCACACGACATCGAAATGCTCGCCGAGCACACTCAGTCGCTGCAACTCGCACGCGCGATACATCAGGTTCGGCGCCTGATAGCGACGCGCAGCCACCGCGATGGTGTCGGCTGATCGATCAACTCCGATCGCCCGCAGCGCCGTCTGGGCCAACAAGTGCGTGCCGTAGCCATCGCCGCAGCCGGCATCGAGCACGGTCTTGCCGCGCACCTGCTCTTGCGCAAATCGATACGCCACGATGTGACGCGCAAAGTCCGCCGCGAACAGCGGATCGCCCGCGACCAGCCGCTCGCCGGTAAAGATGCCGCCTTGTGATTCGTCGGAGTGGGACATGGGGAGACGGAAGACGGGAGACGTTAGACGTTGGACGGGAGACGGGAAACGTTGGACGAAATGGTGGCGCGGAGTTTTCGGAGAAGTCCCGCGAGCATCTGATCGATTCGTTGCATCATGTCCTCCAAGAGCGGAATTGCCTGGCTCGCCAGGTAGCCGAGTCGGCGGCTGATTTCCACTTGCGTGTCCAATTCGCTCAAGGAGCCGCGCGCGATATGCACGAAATTGGCGAACTCCTTCTTAGTCTGTCGCGCCGCTCCCTCCGCGATATTGCTCGCCACACTTACCGCGGCGCGTCGCATCTGGGAAATCAATCCGTAGCGCTCAGCGTCGGGATATGCACTCGTGAGACGGTACACCTCCACCACTAGATGAACACTCATCTGCCACACTTCGAGACGCTTATGCGGTTTGTCCATCCCGGTTCTCCCGTCTCCCGTCCCCACGTCTTCCGTCTTCCGTCTCCCGTCCTCACGTCTCCCGTCT
Source organism: Deltaproteobacteria bacterium (assembly GCA_016178705.1). Lineage (NCBI taxonomy): Bacteria > Pseudomonadati > Myxococcota > Myxococcia > Deltaproteobacteria bacterium. Next base: position 68,263 of record JACOST010000019.1, read on the forward strand.
CCCGTCCTACTCCCCGCCCTTCTTGATCGCGGCGATGGCGCGCACGGCGTAGCCGGCGACGCGATCGTTACCGTCGTGGGCGAGCGAGGTCAGCGCGGGGACGCTCTGCTCGGCGCGCAAACGGCCGAGTCCCCACGCGGCCGCGATACGCACTTCCGATGTGCGATCGGTCAGGCCCGCTTGCAACGCTTCGAGTAGTTTCGGATCGGTGATTCCGGCCGCCATCCAATATGCCACCGCGCGAGTATCGTCGTCGGTGACTCGCATGAGATCGAGGACAGCAGTGCGGCCCCGTTGGGGCGCCTGGGCGTACAAGTTCATCGTCAACACGGCGGGCACCAACGAGTCGCGTGACAGCAACGCCGTGATCGCCGGCAAAGCCTGCGCGCCGACGCCCAACTCGAACAGACTGTGGGCCGCGTCGGATCGCAAAAACGGCGACTCGTTGTCGTCGCCCAGCACCCGCAGGAGAAACGGGACGACCGTGCGATTGCCGAGGCGGCCAGCCATGCGGATTCCGAACGCCCGCAGCGCCGGCAACTCCCACGGGTTGTCCATCCAGTTGATTAGCTGCGCAACGTCGAGCATTCTGCCGATCTCGGCAAACTCCTCGCGATCGGACGGGGCGTACCAGTAGTCCTCCACCCAGGCGCGCGAGACGATGGTGAACAGATTGCCGACGAGCTGACCCAGTGTGCCGAAGTCGGGCGCCGATTTGTAGGCGCGGAGCAACGGTGCGATCGCGCGCACATCTCCCGTCTCGGAGATTGCGCGCGTGAACAACTCACGTACGTCCGGGTCAAGCGCCGCGCCCTCCAGTGTCGTCGCCAGGGCGGCGGCGCCGGCGGCGCTGCGACTCTTGCGGATCAACTTCACCACCAGCGCTTGGGTCGCGGGATCGAGCGCAGCAACCGCGTCCGCAAGCGGCCCGATGTCAGAAGACGGCAGGCCGGCCAGCGCGGCGTCCAAACGCGCCGCCGCCGCGGAGCCGTCGTAGGCCAACTCGGCGCGCCACAGCGGTACGGTCTCGGTGAGCTGGCGCTCGTGGCTGATGTCGGCGTTGGCGATGCGCGGCGTGATGTCGTTCGGGCCGAGGATGTCGAACATACCGATACGCCGAGCCAGGCGGTAGCGATCGGTGACGTAGCGGCGAAGATTGAAGTAGTACACCGGCGCCGACATGAAGAAGAGTTCGTGCGCATGCAGGGTGACGATGAAGCGCGGCGGCCGCTCACGCAGCGCGTCGATCACCTCAGCTTCAACGTCTCGCCCCGGCCAGCCGGGATAAAAGTAGCCGTGGCGGGTTGGGTTCTGGCGGTCGGCCAAGAAACTGACGAGGTCGATCGCGGGGAAGGTGAACACGTGGTCTTGTGGCCGCGCATTCTCGCGCAGGTACTGCGCAGTGGCCCCGAGTTCCTGCATCTGCTCGCCCGCCGCGGGCTCGATCACCAGCGGCGCGCGCGGGCTATCGAGACGCACCAGTGCGGTAGCATCGTGCGTCCACCAGGCCCGCGCCAGGTACTCGATGCGCATCAGTGCCGGCGCCAGAAGGATGCCCGCAGCGATGTACACCGGTGCGAACACAGCCGCCGCCGTGATCGCACGGCCACGCGGCGTGCGCGCGCCGGTCTGCCACAGGCGCACCAGCGCGTGCAGCAACCACGCACCGAGAATCAGGATGCCCGGGCTCGCGGGCACCAAGTGCATGAAGTCGGTGCGGGGATAGAGTTGCATGTGCATCAACACGCCCGACACCACCAGAATGAACAACGTACCGGAAAAGCGCGAAACCCGCGCCGGCGCTGCGCCCGCCAGCGACCCGTTCGCGCCACTCCGGCGCGTCCGCACGATGAAGGCGACGATCGCCACCCAGCCGGTCAACAAGACCCAACTGAAAGCCAGGTTGCGGACGCGCATCACCAGCGAGGGTTGAAACCCTTCGATCATCGGCGGCGGATGCCGCAAGAGCGAGGCGCTCACCACCGCGCCCGCCAATACGCCAACGATCACCACGAGACGAAGCGGGAGCCAGCCGCGGCGTACGCAGCGGCCGATCAGGTACAGCGCCGCCAAGCCGAGCGCGGCGGCCCAGTCCCACGTGCTGTACCAGGGATACGGCATGAAGTAGAAGCGATCGAAGTTGGTGCCGATGAACAGCACCGCGCGCAAAAACGGCCAGGTGCTGAGATGGTTCCAGAAGTACGCCACCCACGGAGTGATCACGGCGCCGAAGCCGAGGCCGAGCACGATCAGATCGCGCCACAGCGCGAGTGGCTTCACCGGACGCGCCACCGCGCGCGCCGCCGGCACCAGCATCTTGTAGGCAGCAACGATCAGCAGCGGCAGCGCGAAGATCCGCACTTCGCGCCACCCGCCACCCGCGCCCTTGAGGAACAATTGCGTGAGCCCGATCAATAGCACCAGCGGAATCAGCCAGCGCAGCAGGCGCTCGCTACCGATCAACAACCAGCGCAACCCGCGAGCGGGCGTCGCGGGCGCGCTCGGGGCTTGCAGGCGCGTGAGCACCAGCAACAGAAAGCTCAAGTTCAGCAGCCCGCTGTTGGGCTTGAAGGTGAACACGACACCGGCGCAGACGCCGGCAACCAGCCAGTGCCAGGCGTGGTTGCGCTCCCACCAGCGCACCGCGGCAATCACGCTCAATAGCCAGAAGAGCGTTACGTACCAGATCGGGTACGGGATATTGAAAGCGGCGAACTGCCCGTCGTAGTACGGGATCAAGGCGATGTAAGCGAGGCCGGCAATGGCGGCCGCCAGCCGCGACGCCCCGAGACGCCGCCCCAACCAATACATGCAGAAGACGCTCAGCCCGTTGATCACCGCCAGACACAAACGAATCGCCACGACGTTCACGCCGAAGAGCCAGAACACCGCCGCGTTCCAGTAGAAAATCCCCGGCGTGTAGCCGGCGTGAAAGTCGTCGTAGAGAATCTGACCGAGGTACGTGCGGTAGATTTGATACAGCAGCGTCCCCTCGTCGTCGACGTTCAAGCCGTACCACGCCAATGAGATGAAGTAGGCCGCCGGCAGCAGCAACATGAGTGCGGTCGGCCAATGCCGTTTGGGCGCGCGGCGGGCGGCGATCGGCGCCACCGCGTTGCTTTTGCTCTCTGAAATCATTGGCACATCTTGAGGGCGCATCACGGGGGCGCATCATGGGGGCGCATCATGGGCGGCCCTGCTCCAACCATGTCAGCGCGTCGCGCGCAAACTCGCGAACCTGTTCGCTCGGATCGTCGGCTGCAACTCGCGCCAGGTCAGCCCGCGCGCCGGTGACGCCGAGATATCCCAAACTCCACGCGCAGGCGCAGCGAACCCGGGGCGCGGCGTCGCTCAGTCCAGGGCGCAACACGACTTCGTACGCAGCGTCACCGAGCGCCGCGGCAATGAACGCAATCGTCTCGCGTTGCTTGTCGTTACCAGTACGAAACGTCTCCGCCAACCGCACGCGCGCTGCGTCGGGGTGAGCGCGGCTCCAGGCCAACACCACGCTGGGTAGGAACATCTCGTCGTGGGTCAAGCCGCGCAGCAACGGCTCAACCACTCCGTCGCGTACACCCAGGCGCACCAGCGCGTCGCCGGCCACCAGCTGCAAGCCGAGTTCGTCCTCGGCAATCAAGCGCCGCAAGTCATCTGCCGCCGCCGACTCGCCACGCACACCAGCGATCCAGGCACCGACCAGGCGCAGCCGATCGTTGTCGCTGGCGATCCAAGCCAGCGCAGCCGTGCCGGCATGTGGATCGTCGCGCACCGCGGTAGCCCCTAAATCGTTCGGTACGAACAGGTATGCACCGATCACTGCGCGCAGCGTGATATTGAACAACGCGGTGTCGAGCTCATCACGCGGGCGACCGTCGAGTCGTTCGCGGGCGACAATCAGCGGCGGCAGGGCGGTGGCATCAGCCAATTCGCCGATCGTCCGAATCGCCAGCAAGGCGACGCGTCCCGCCAGCGTCCCATCACGCAGCGCTTCGGCGAGCTGCCGGCCGGTGTCAGCGTCGCGCGTCGCGCGCGCGGCCACCAGCGCGCGACCTTGCAGCGCCCCATCGTTCACCTCATGCCAGCATGGGGTGAGCGCGGTTCCGCTATCGGGCATCTCGGCCTCGGCCCACGCGACAGCCGCCGCGCAATCCATTTCCTGGATCGCGTTGCCGTGCATCGTCTCGGCAGGCAGGGCATCGCCGCGCATGGCCTCCGTCACCGTGGCCATATCGCTCTCGCCGTCCATCCCTCTCCGGCGGAGGAGATCAAAGCGTCCGAAGCGAGCGATCGGTTGATAGTGCTGTTGCACGTAGGTCCGCAGGAGAAAGTAGTACAGCGGTGCGTGGCCGATGAAGAGCTGCACATCGCCGAAAGCGATCAGGGGCGTGCGCCGCGCCTGCACCGCGTTGATGATCTGCGCCTCGACGATGTGATCGGGCCAACCAGGATGAAAGTGCCCGTAGCGGGCTGGCGTGTGCCGGCCGGAGAGAAAGTTGATGAAGTGCAAATTGGGGAAGCCCAGCAGCGTATCCTCGGGCCTTGTCGCGTGTTGGATGAACTCCACGGTCTGCTGCAGTGTCCGCAGGCGTTCGCGCCGTCCACGCTCCAACACGATGGGGGCGCGCGCCAGGTCCAACTGAGCGAGCGCGGAAGGATTCGACGTTTGCAGTCGCCACGCCACGACCACGTTCGGCGCCGCCAGCGCCACGATCATCGTATAGACCGGCAGCGCTGCAGCCATCGCCCAACGCGTCGACCCCAACCACAGCCGTGCGAGACGCCAGTAGCACCAACTGCCGAGCATCAGCGTGAGTGGTGCGGTGAGTACCCAGTGGAAGTAGTCGCTGCGTGGGTAGATGCTGAGATACAAGAGGGGCGCGCCGATCGCGAGCGCGACCAGCCCAAGTCGCCCGCGCCGATCTACCGTCGGATCAGTCGTATTCGTGATCGTGCCCGCGGCGACGACGACGCCGGCCCAGTGAACCAACAGCGCGACACCGAAACTCACGTGTTGCCAGCGCTGCATGAACGCCAGCCATGGTCCTTCCGGCATCGGCGCAATGGCGAGGACGGTCGCCACCGCCGCCAAAGCGATCACCAGCGCCGCGGCACTGATGCGCGCCGGCGCGATCCGCGATCGGCGAATCGCCCAGCCACCTACCAGCGCGGCGCCGGCGGCACCCAGCATCGCAGCATCACCGAAGTCGAGCGCGCGGATCGGGATGTAGAAGAAGAGTTCGTGGCCGCTGCCGATGAAGAGCACTTGGCGCATGAATGCCGCGGTGCCCAACTGGGCAAGATAGTACAGCATCCACGGCAGCGTGACGGCGAGGAACCCGCCGAGCAACGCCAGCGCCGCGGCGGGAAACGCCGCCGAGTCGAGCGCCTGCGGGATTTTTCGCCGCGCCGTCATCGCCCGTACCACAACCAGCGCAAAGACCGGCCACAGCAGAAGGCGCGCGTCGCGATTCACGAGTCGGAAGCCAAACACGGCGGCGATCGCGGCGGTGACTCCAACCAGCAGAGTCCACCACAACAGCCGCTGCCAGCGTGAACCATTCGCTGCACTGAGCCACACCAGCGTCAGCCCCAGCGCCGCGAGATTGAAGGCGCCCGTGTTGGGTTTGAACGCGCAGCCGATTCCTGCCAGCACCCCGGCCCACAGCGCCCAGCGCGCGGCACCACTGCGCACACAGCGCATCAACGCCAGCGTACTGGCCACCCAAGTGAGCACCACATACCAAGCTGGGTACGGAATATTGAAGGTCGCGAACTCGCCGGGGAACACCGGCAGCAGGGCCGCGAACGCGAGCGGCGCGAGGGCGGCGAACAGCGGCGGCATCAGCGTGCGCGCCAGACGATAGAGGCCGAACAGCGTCAGCGTGTTCACCACCACCAATCCCCAGCGCAGCACCAAGATGTTGGCTCCGAACAGCTGCAGCAGGAGCGCGTTGAAGTAAAAGAATCCGGGCGTGTATCCGCTGCCGAAGTCGAGGTACGGCCTATGGCCGGAGAATGTCCGGTAGATCAGATAGACGACATCACCGTCTTCGCCGAGATTGTAGCCGTACGGCACGAAGCTCGCGAAATAGACTGCACCCAGGCCGGCCACGAGCCACGCCCGCCAATCCAGCCACTCTCGCCAACCGTGCGGTTCGGCGGCCGCGTTACCCACCAGACGCCACCGCCGAGTCGTTCTCGAACCACGTCATACGCTCGCCTTGCGGTTCTCCGCCGGCAATCTCCTCGATGCACTGCGCGGTCGCGTCGGCAACCCCGTCCCACGAGAACCGCTCCGCCCAGCGTCGCGCCGCGCGCCCGAGCTGACGTCGACGCGTGTGATCGCGAAGCACGTCGACGGTGACACGCGCGAGCGCCGCGACATCCCCGTGCGGAATCAAGATGCCCGTGTGTCCGTCGACCACGGCGTCGCGCAGCCCGGGGACGTTGCCGGCCACCGTCGGTATGCCGCACGCGCCGGCTTCCACCACCGTGAGACCCCACCCTTCCTTCTCGGAGGCGTTCAGGACCAGATGCGCCGTGTGCATCGCGCTGATCTTCTCTCCCTCGCTCACGAAGCCGGTGCAGGTGACGGACGCGTTCAACCCAAGCTGCTGCACGTCGCCGCGGACGGCAGCCAGACCGGTGCCGCCGCCGACGATGATGAGCTGCACGTCAGGAATCTGCGCGCGCACTTGCGCGAACGCACGCAGGATCAGGTCGATGCGTTTGTAGGGCTCGACCCGGCCCAGGCAAAGCAATGTGGGCGGTCCGTCCGGTTCGCGTGCCGGCGGATGGAAGCGCGCGCAGTCGACGCCGTTGGGCACGATGCGGATGCGTTCGCGCCGGATGCCGCGCGCGATGAGGTCCAATTTCGTGCTGGGTGACACCGCGATGAACTCGCGATCGCGATAGACGTAGGGAATCAACCATTCGGAAGCGACCACGACCGCCGCGACCGCCCACGGTACCTGCCGAAACGCCGTCGTCCCGAACAAGTGATGGGTGATCGGCAGGACCGGTGCACGAGCATAGACGGGCGAGCAGAAGGGCAGCTTGCAGAGATGCTCGATGATCACCGTGTCCGGCGTGAGCAGGCGCCGCACCTGCGTCGGCAAGCGCAAGTAGTAAGTAAAGCGGTTGCCCATGCGCACGATGCGGATAGCGTCGATCACTTCCTCTGCGGGTGCACCGGCGACACGCGTGCACAGTAACGTGGCTCGATACCCCTTCGCCACCAGACGGCGCGTCACCTCGAACAGATTGACTTCCGCACCGCCCGCGTTCGGATGCCGAATGTCGCGTTCGTTCAAGATCAGGAGATGACGCATGCCAGGGGTCGGAGTAGGGGGCTGGGGTTAGGGGTAAGGATGGTCAGGGGTGAGGGGTCGGAGCCACTTACGCTTTGCCGTTCACCACTAACACTCTACCCCTTACCGTTCACCCCTTACCGTCTTCCATACCGTTCACCACTAACGTTTAGCGTCTCACGTCTTCCGTTTCACGTCTTCCGTTTCCCGTCTCACGTCCAACGTCTCCCGTCTCACAGCCGCCCCAAGCGATCCGCGATGCGCAACCACCACACAATCCACAGCGCTTCGAGGGCGATGCGCTTATTCATTTTGGAGTCGCCGGTCGTGCGGTCCATGAAGATGATGGGCACTTCTTTGATGCGGTAGCCCTGGCGCCACGCCCGATAGGTCATCTCGATCTGGAAGGCATACCCGTTAGAGCGGACACGGTCGAGCGGAATGCGTTCGAGCACCTCACGTCGCCAGCACTTGAAGCCGCCGGTGACGTCGCGGTTAGGCAAGCCGGTGACGAATCGCGAATACCAGTTGCCGTAGTAGCTCAGCAACAACCGCTCGATTGGCCAATTCACGACGGTGATGCCGTTGAGGTAGCGCGAGCCGAGGACGATGTCGTAGTCGCGGATGTGGCGCAGAAACTCGCTCAGCATTTCGACCGGGTGCGAGAAGTCGGCATCCATTTGGACGACATAGTCCGCACCGTTTTGCAGCGCTTGTTTGAAGCCGGCTTTGTAAGCGGGTCCGATGCCCTGCGGCTCGGGGCGGCTGAGGACCGTGACGCGATTGTTGGTGGCACCGATCTCGCGCACGATGTCGGCGGTGCCATCGGGCGAGTTGTCGTCGACCACGAGCACGGAGATGCCGGGGTCCTGCAGCAACACAGCAGGAATCAGGCTTCCGATGTTCTCCCGCTCCCGATAAGTCGGGATCACGACGGTGGTCTGTGGCGACGATGCACTCATACTCATTCAGCGGCGAACGGAGGTTTGTAAGCTGGGTAACCGAAGGTTTGCAAGCTCAGTCCGCTCCGTAACCTAGTGCTCGAAGCCGCTCGCGGGTTGACTCGTCGGGCTCTGCTTTCTCAGCCGCAGCCGGCGGCTCGATGTACCAGACGAACACAGTTGGATCTAAGGCCGTCGGAGAGCACTCTGGTGCCTCGGTTGGTGGGATCGTCGAGCCCGGTAAGTCAAGCACGACCATCGAGCCGCCGGCGGCGACGCTGTCGCGACCGACTCGGATCTGTGGCGTGTCTCCGCTCGGAAGCGTATTGGCATGCAGCGTCGGCCGAACGGCTTGAAACACTATTTCGTCTTGATCGCGACGAGTGACATCGATCAACTTGCCAAAGGACTCCCGCTGTAGCGTCACGGGGCCAACCACGGCTTCAAGGTGAGCCTGATGAGCGCCGTCAGGTCCGTCGATACGGTCGTCAGATTCAATTCCGACCGGCTCAACTTTGCCATCGACCGCATCGATGTCCAACTTCACGCGCTGCGATGTAGCGCCACCGCACACTCTGATGTGCCATCCTGTTTGCGCCCTGGAGAAGCGTGCTTCTAGCAAGCGCAGCAGTTCAGCTTGTTGCACAGGTTGTGTGATAGCCCGCTGTTCGCCGGGGTCAGTGCCTAGGTCGAAGAGCAGTGTTGCCTGCTCCGGCCGCACTTTACGGATTAGCTTATAGCCGGCAGCGAGAACCCCATACGTGAACGTCCCATCAAGCTGAGTAAACGCTGTCATCAGCGGTCGAGCCGCGCCGCGACCATCGACTAGGTTCAACAGACTGTGGCCCTCGATCCCGGGTGGAGGTGGCCACGCAAACGTCTCGGCCAGTGTCGGCAGAACATCCACGAGCGAAACGAAGCCATTGATGCGCCGCCCCGCACTGCGTTGCTTGGGAAGCTTGATGATGAGCGGGACGTGGAGGAGCTCTTCATAGACGGTCTTGCCGTGAAACGTACCGCCGTGTTCCTTAAACTCTTCGCCGTGGTCGCCCACAACCACAATCGCCGCATCATCATAGAGACCGCGGTGCCGCAGCTCTTCTAGAAACCGGCCAACCGCCGAATCAGCGTGCCGAATCTCACCGTCGTATCGACGAATCGAGGCGCGTATCACTGCATCTGAATCCGTCGGTGCGGGGTTTCGGCCAGGGCTGTTTGGCGAATAGTCGGGAAAGAGTTGTCGCGCCGATTCCACCGGTGGGTCGTATGGGCTGTGCGGATCGTTTACGTGCAGATAGAGGAACAGCGGAAGTTGCGCTTCATCGATTGCGCGTTCTGCAAGAGCGAAGACTTTCCGCGCATCGGAATTGCCCCCCCAGTGCTCGGAGTCCGAATCGACGAATCTGCCAAAACCAGACGCCAAGCCCCACAGCGGTAAAATGTTTGGGTTCGTGCTGATTGCGACGGTCTGAAATCCCTCTCTTCGTGCGACCGCTGCCCAGGTAGTAATTTCTGGAGACAGCTTGTCCACGCGATCGACCACCCGATGCTGATCGGGGTCGAGGCTCGTCAACAACGATGTGACGGCGGGTCTGGTCCATGGCGCGGGAGTATGAGCATCAACAAACGTGATCCCGTCGTGACCCAATTCTTCCAGCGCCGGAGTAGTGGCGAGGTGGTATCCCAGCAGCGACGTATGATCGGCTCGCAGCGTGTCGATCAGCACGACGATTGCAAGGTCAGGCTTGGCTTGGCGCGGCTCCGGCTCAATTGCAGGATCAGCGAGCAGAACGTGTCCCTGCGGCTCCCCACGCGCGGAGAAGGTAAGTCGCTGGCCCGCGAGGATGCCGCGCCCAACCGCAACCGTCTGCCACCTGAGGTTCGTCGCGACAGCCACGGTCGCGAGATGCACGGCAGGCGTTGCCAGGTTGCTTGAGACACTGACTTCTAGCTCCAGCGTATTCTCTCTTGAAACTGATTGTTCCGCCGCGAATGCCAAACGCAGTCGCCCGGAGATCTTTGCCTCGTATGAAACCTGCGCTCCCGGTGCCAAGCGGATCGCAGGCCGCGTATCGCCTGCAACCGTAGCTGGTACGACCGCAGTGACTGACGAGCTCGTTGGCGGCGAATCGAGGAGGCACTGGCGCGCGGCGGGCTCTTCCCAATGACACCCGCTGACCGCAAACAGTACGCACGCCCCAAAAAAACGCGGGACAGTCACGACATTCACGGCAGGTGGTAGGCGACGTTGGCCCCATAGAGACACACACCGGGGCTGGTCAGCACCAGTTGCAGGACATACGTGCCGCCATGGCCAGGGATCGTGGGCGGAGCGAAGCTGGCCGTTGTGAGGCTCTCCACCTCATCCTCACCGTCTCCGGTGCCGATCGACAGCGGCGTCATGCCCAGCACCTCGAATGAATCGAGCGCTCGGCGCGCCAGCGACATCATGCCGAAGCCCTCGCGGTTACGGTCCTTGATGCGAGCGGTGATACGCTCGACGACGGCGGTCCCGTCGATCGGCAAGGTCGCCACAAAGTACGCCGCACCCTTGGTCACGCAGAGCCGTCCGAGCCCACCCTGCTCGACGACGTAGCTCACCCCGCTGTTCGCCGGCAGAAACTGGATGGGCGCGAGCTGGAGTTCCTTGGCTAACACTGTCGGCGTGGCGTCCTCCGCACGCACAACTGACCCACCGAATGCTGCAACCCACCCGCTGGCGAACCCCACGATCCACACACTTCGCAGTCGCGTCACGTTACACCACTAGCGCGCCACCCGCGGATTGGCGGCTGCGAGTTCGCGCACGATGTCGGCAGTCCCGTCAGGCGAGTTGTCGTCAACAACGAGCACGGAGATGCCGGCATCTTGCTGCAACACGGCCGGCAACACGGCCGGCAACACGGCCGGGATGATGCGGCCGATGTTCTCACGCTCCCGGAAGGTCGGGATCACCACGACGGTATGTTTCGACGACTCGCTCACGCACGCACACCTCTCGGATCAGAAGCACCGGCCCCGCTGCCCCTGACATAGCTCCGCCATGACCGCAACGCCCGCTGCTGGCAATCTGCTGCTTGTAAACTGCATGGGTCAACTTTTGCAAGCCAATTTGGCGGAGGTCTGAGCGCGATGGGCCGAGTACCGAGAGACACCCAGCAAGCCGCAAAGCCCACATTCTGACCACTTGGCGCGAAATTACATTGTCATACCCCGGAAGCCCGTGTTACCAAGGATAACTGTGCGCGAAGCCGATGCCGCGAAGCCCAAGGCGGTGAAGCCAATGTCGCAAAGCCGAGAGGGGGTTTGGATGGAGTTCCGATCGTTGCAACGAGTAGGTGCCCGATTGTTGTGTGCTACCAGCCTGCTGTTCGCTAGCGCTGGTGTCGCCGGCGCCGCGTCTTTTGTCGAGTTCGAGACCGGGCAGGTCCGTCCCCTCGCCTTTTCACCCGACCACACCAAACTCTACGCCATCAACACGCCCGACAACCGAGTCGAGATCTACGACGTCGGCGGGCCGAACTACCTGACGCACACCGGCTCGGTGCAGGTCGGCATGGAGCCGGCCGCAGTGGCGGCACGCAACGCCACCGAGCTGTGGGTGGTGAATCATCTGTCCGACAGCGTCTCGATTGTTGATCTCAGCGCCAATCCCCCGCGAGTGACGCGGACGCTGCTGGTCGGCGACGAACCGCGTGACATTGTGTTCGCCGGCCCCGGGGGCAATCGCGCCTTCATCACCACGGCGCATCGCGGACAAAACAATCCCAACGACCCGCAGCTCACCACCCCGGGCACCGGACGCGCCGATGTCTGGGTGTTCGACGCTACCAACCTCGGCGCTGCGCTCGGCGGGACGCCGATGACGATCATCACGCTGTTCGCCGACACGCCGCGCGCGCTGGCGGTCAGCGCCGACGGTAACACGGTCTATGCGGCGGCTTTTCATTCCGGCAATCAGACCACCACCGTCGCGGAAGCGTTTGTGTGCAACGGTGGCGCGGGCGCCGTCCCGTGTACGGTTGGCGGCCTCTCGATGCCCGGCGGATTGCCGGCCCCTAACGTCAACGTCGAGAACCGACCGCAGCCGGAAGTCGGCTTAGTCGTGAAGTTCAATCCCAACACCAGCGCGTGGGAAGACGAACTCGGGCGCAACTGGAACAACGCGGTGCGATTCAGCCTGCCCGACAAAGACGTGTTCCTCCTCGATGCCACCGCCAATCCGCCCGTCCCGGTGGCCGGCAACGCCGGCTTCTACGCCGGCGTCGGCACGGTGCTGTTCAACATGGCGGTGAACCCGGTGAACGGGAAGGTTTACGTCTCCAACACCGAAGCCTTGAATGAGAACCGCTTCGAGGGCCCCGGCATTCTGGCTGGCCACACCGTGCGCGGCCACTTGCACGAGAGCCGCATCAGCGTGCTCGCCGGCGGCAGCGCGCAGGCGCGCCACTTGAACAAGCACATCAACTACGCCGTGGTCCCCGGTCCCGCGACCGAGAACGCCAAGAGCCTGGCCTTCCCGCTCGGCATGGCGGTGTCGTCCAACGGCGTCGACCTGTGGGTCGCCGCGTACGGTTCGAGTAAGATCGGTCACTTCACCACTGCCCAGATCGAGGCCGACACGTTCGTACCCGACACCGCAAACCAATACGCGGTCAGCGGTGGCGGCCCGAGCGGCTTGCTGCTCGATGAGAGCAACAACTGTCTCTACGTGTCGACGCGTTTCGACAACTCGATTTCGGTGGTGTGCCCGAACGCGGCGCCTCCCACCGAAAAGGCGCATTTGCCCTTGCACAACCCGGAGCCGGCCAGCGTCGTCAATGGCCGGCGCTTCCTCTTCGACGCGTCGTTCACCTCCAGCCATGGCGACTCCGCCTGCGCCAGCTGTCACGTGTTCGGCGATTTCGACAGTCTCGCGTGGGACCTCGGAAATCCCGACGATAACTTGCTCAACAACCCCGGCCCGTTCATCATTTCATTCCCCGACAATCCGCCGTCGCTCTATCGCAACTTCCATCCGATGAAAGGACCGATGACGACGCAGAGCTTGCGCGGCATGGCCGGCCACGGCCCGATGCACTGGCGCGGCGATCGCACAGGCGGCAACGACGCGCCGAGCGTGCAACCCAACAGCGGCGCGTTCGACGAGGACGCGGCGTTCAAGAAGTTCAACGTCGCCTTCGCCGGACTGCTGGGCCGCAGCGGCCCGCTCACCTCGCCCGAGATTCAGGCGTTCACCGACTACATCCTGCAAGTTACTTACCCGCCCAATCCCGTGCGGGCGCTCAACAACGGGCTCACGCCAGATCAACAGGCCGGGCGCAATTTCTATTTCGGACCGATCTCCGACACGATCCAGCCTTGCAACGGTTGTCACGTACTGAATCCGAGCCTCGGCTTCTTCGGCGGCGACGGCCGCTCAACATTCGAAGGTGAGACCCAGCACTTCAAGGTGCCGCACCTGCGCAACCTTTATCAAAAGGTCGGCATGTTCGGCTTCCTGTCAGGCCCTGGCGGTGGTCCCGCGTTCCAAGGCGATCAAGTGCGCGGCTTTGGCTTTCTGCATGATGGCGCCATCGACACGCTCTTCCGTTTTCACAGCGGCGCGGTCTTCCAATTCCCCGGTGGTGATCCGCAACGGCGGCAAGTCGAGCAATTCATGTTTGCGTTCGACAGCAATCTCGCCCCGATCGTCGGCCAACAGATCACCCTCACCAATAGCAACGGTGGCGTCGCCGGGCCGCGCATTGATTTGCTGATCGCGCGCGCTGCAGCGAACGAGTGCGATCTGACCGTCAAGGGCACCGTGTCAGGCGAGTCGCGCGGCTGGTACCGCACGGCAGCCGGCACGTTCCGCAGCGATCGCGTCGCCGAGCCACTGCTGAGCGACGCCGCGCTGCGCACGCGCGCCAGCACCGCCGGCCAGGAGCTCACCTACACCTGCGTACCACCAGGCTCCGGCCTTCGTGTCGGCGTCGACCGCGACGAAGACGGGTTCTTCGATCGTGACGAGCTCGACTTCGGTTCCGATCCCGCCGACGCCGCCAGTCAGCCACTCGGCTGCGGCAATGGCTATCTCAATGCCGGCGAACAATGCGACGACGGCAACAACATCAGTGGCGACGGCTGCAGCGCCGCGTGTCGCTATGAGCTGATCCCCGGCAACGTCTTTGGTTCGACCGTCTCGGACAATCGCGCCTGCGTGCTCGAATGGGCAGTGGTCAATCCGACCAACACGCCATGGGCGGATCGCCGCGGGCGCCGCAACTACATCCAGAGCTGCACCAACAACAACGCCAGTTGTGACTTCGACCTCGACGGCAGCAATCGCACCTGCGAGTTCCACGTGGTGGCGTGCCTGAACAACGTCGACCCGCAATTGCCGGGCTGCATTCAACAAGGTGTGGCCGATCCGGTGCGGGTGCTTCTGCCCAACGCGACGCGTGATCCCGCCAACAACACGAACCTGGTGCAGGCGCTGCAAGACCTGCGCGATCCGGTCACCGGCGCGACCGGAGTCATCTTGCCGATCGACACGCCGCAGACCGGCCAATGCACGGCGCCGTTCTCGATCCGTGTCCCGGTGCGCGGCACCATCGCGCACCCGGTTGCCGGTCGTGGGTACCTGCGCACCCTCGAGCGCTCGTACCAAAATTCGCCTCGAACATTGATCGACGTCGACGGGTTGACGCTGATCTGCAACCCGTGAGCAAGCGACGATGGACCGGCCACAGGGTCGGTCCATCGTCCGCTTCATTGCGAGCGGTCCCGCCGACTTGTCACGAACGGCCGGGGCAGGTAAAGGAGCCTCCTGTTAGGTTCCTGTCCGAGAGGAGGACGTAAGAGTATGGATGCCCGAACTATGCGTCGCATAAAGCGCACGATGCCGCTTGCACTTCTCGCACTAGTGGCTGCTTGTGGCCCCAGTGCTGACGATGTTTCCGAACTGCGTAGCCAGCAGAAACAGATCCTCGCCAAGCTCAACGACCTCGAAAAGAAGATTGACGCGCGTCCGGCCGCACCGCAGGGCGCGCGCCCGCAGGTCGACCCCAACAAGGTTGTCGATGTTCCGATCGCCAAATCGCCGGTGAGAGGCGCTAAAGATGGCCGGGTGATCATCGCCGAGTTCTCTGACTTCCAATGACCCTTCTGCTCGCAGTCCGCCGGTCTGGTGGACCAAATCCTCAAGGAGTACCCGAAGGACGCGCAGTTCGTGTACAAGCAGTACCCGCTGCCGATGCACCCGTTTGCGATGGACGCGGCGAAGGCGTCACTGGCCGCGAGTAGGCAAGGCAAGTTCTGGGAGATGCACGATCAACTGTTCGCCAACAACAAGGCTCTGCAAGCCGACAAGCTGAAGGAGTACGCCCAGAAGATCGGCCTCGATGCCGCCAAGTTCGAAGCCGACATGAAGTCCCCGGAGATTCAGCAGCAGGTCCAAGACGAAATTAAGCTCGGCAACGACGTCGGGGTCACCGGCACACCGACCATCTTCGTAAACGGCAAGCGCCTGATGAACCGGTCGCCGGAAGGCTTCCGTGCGATGATCGATGAGATCATAAAGAAGCCGAGCTAACCTCCGGAGTCCGTGCCGCGCCGCTCAGACGCGCCACCGACCATTCGCGCGCCAGAGCTTGCCCTTCCGGCCAACTTCGCTTGGCGGACCTGCAACATTCGTGTAGGTTGGCTCAACCTGGAAGATGGGGGTTCTATGCGAGCGTACCTCGTGCGAGTGGGATTGAAGACTTCGGCAAATGTCCTGATCGTGGCATTGTGCGCGGGGTTGGCGGCCTGTGGTGATGGCGGTGATGGAAATGGTGGCGGCGCCGCCGTCGATACGGCCACTCCAGTAGCCACGGCCACCGCGACGCGGGTGCCACCCACCGCAACCAACGTCCCAACCGCAACCGCTATACCGGCCACCGCAACCAACGTTCCTACGCTTACGACCGTGCCGACCAACACCGCAACACCGGTGCCGAATACCCCGACCGCCACCGCAACCACCGTGGTATCGGGACAGTGCGCCGATGCACCGAAGGCGTACGCCAGCACCTTCGCCGGAATTCAGGATGTGATCTTCGAACGTCGCGGCTGCACCGAGTCGGCCTGCCACGGCGCGGCACAGCAAGGCGGATTGGACCTCCGATCTGATGTAGCCTACGACAACTTGATAGAGGTAGGTTCCAGCGAGAGCAGCCTCGATCGCATACGCCCCGGCGACAAGGACCGCAGCTATCTCTTCCTCAAGCTCGCGGCCGCCACCAAACCGAGCATCTTGCCTCCGGGCACGCAGATCTCCGGTGCACCGATGCCGAACGGCCTCCCGGCGCTCAGCGAGGACGAACTCGAAATCGTTCGCCTATGGATCCTCAACGGCGCACCCAAGACCGGCACCGTGGAAGGCACAGCGGCCCTGCTGGGCGCTTGCCTCCCGCCACCCGAACCGATCGTTATCAAACCCCTCGATCCGCCGGCGACCGGCGAAGGCATTCAACTCGAGATGCCGCCATGGAAGTTGGAGGCGCATAGCGAGCACGAGATCTGCTTCGCCACGTACTACGACATCAGTCAGCAAGTGCCGCCCGAGTTTCTCGATCCTGCTACAGGCACCGCGTTCCTGTTCGACAGCAGCGAGCTGCGCCAAGACGCGCAGAGCCATCACTTGATTCTCAACCGCTACGTGGGCTCGATTGACGATATCAACGATCCCTCGCTGGGAGACTGGACGTGCAGCGGCGGCGCGCACGACAGCGACGCTTGCGATCCGACGGATGTTCACGCCTGTGGCACCGACGGCTTCTGCCGCAGCCAGATCCGCCAGTCGTTCGCCTGCATTGGCTTCGGCCCGTCAGTAGGCGGGCAGTCCTTCTACGCCATCGGCGGTTCGCAAACGGCGCAGTCGTACACCCACTACATCCCCGGGGTGTACGCACAGATTCCCACCAAAGGCGTCCTGTACTGGAACTCGCACGCCTTCAATTTGACCGACCAAGACACGATGATGCACGCGCGGCTGAACTACTACTTCGCCAAGGATCCGCGCCATTCAGTGCGACCCATCTTCGACACGAGAATGATTTTCGCCGCCAACGCGCCGCCGTACACGACCCAGACGATCTGTAACGACTTCGTGCTGCCGCAGGGCGCCCGGCTGTTCAACTTGTCGTCGCACACCCATCGCCACGGCAAGCACTTTACGATCGCTCTGTCCGACGGCACCCAACTCTACGAGAGTTTCGTCTACAACGATCCGGTCGATACTACGTTCAACCCGCCGTTGATGTTCGACTCGCCCGATCCCGTGCAGCGCACGCTGCACTTCTGCTCGCTCTACAACAACGGCATGAACAGCGACGGTTCACCCGACCCCGACTTCGTCACGCGCCGATCGCACGTGCCCGACAGCGCCCGCAATACCTTCGGCCTGTGCACGCCCGTGGCCTGCACCAAGGGTAAGGTCGGAGCCGCATGTCATGGCACCAAGGATCACCACACCTGCGACACCGCGGAAGGCGCCAACGACGGTTTCTGCGACGCATGCCCGATCACTGGCGGTGAGAGCACCGAGAACGAAATGTTCATCTTGATCGGTTCGTACTACCTCGACGAAGAGTAATCCTCGGTAAGCCCACGGGGGGCCCAGCGCGCAGCGATGTCGCGACGCGCTGGGCCCTCACCCCCCACAGTTGAACTCAGTCAGCACCAAATCGTGATCGGATACCCGCGCCCCGTTCCACTGCGCGGGAATCACCTGCGGTGAACCGACAGGCTCCAGTCCGCGCGCGAACAGCCAATCGAGTTTCAACCAGTAGGTCGGGTCGAGTATCCCCATCGGTACACTCGTCGGCACGGCCGGAGCGTTGACTTCGTCGACGAGAAACCCCGCCGCGCGCACGTCCCGGAACAATGGCTCGTACGGCTCCGGGCAGCGCAAGCGCTGCGGCTCCGCGCGCAGATATTCCGGCACGGCGAAGATCTGCGCGGTTTCACCCGCATCGATGGTCGAGGTATTGAGGTCCCCGCCGATGATGGCGCGCGGGCGGTTGCGAAGCGCGTCGAGCAGGGCGCGCATCTGATCGCGTCGGCCGTCTGGTGTGGTGCGATTTTCCAGGTGCGTACAGGCCAGAGTCAGCGGGCCGCGCGCGGTGTCGATCTCGGCGAGCAGCGCGGCACGTCCACCGATCCGCGCTTGCGCGCCTTCCGCCCAACTGCAGCGCACCGGGAGTCGCAGCACGCGGGCATTGTGCAGCGGCCAGCGACTGAGGATGGCATTGCCGTGCAAGCTCCACGTGTTCTCGTCCGGCACGTCCAACTCCGCCGCCTCGCCTTTGGTTAGTTCGAGAAACTCGATCGCGAACGCGTACCCGAGCCCGAGCCGCGCGGCGAGTTCGCGGGCGACGTGCCGATTGCCCGAGCGCGCCATGCCCCAGTCGACTTCATTGAGCAGCAGGATGTCGGCATCGCGCAACGCCGGATGCGTCGTCAGCAACGAGTAGATGCCTTCGAAGCGGTTGCCGCGCTCGGCGTTGAAGACGACGATCTTCAACACTTGCGGCGGAGCCGAGGGCGGCGGCGGCACCGCGTCGATCGCATCGAGCCATGCCAACTCCTGCCGCAACTCCGTCGAACGCGTCCCCACCTGCGCCCGCAGCGTCGCGATCTCAGCGGCGGAGAGCTGGGGGATCACGGTCATGTTCGTCAGTCACTGGGGCGCACGCTGGCAACTGCGTTCACGTCCGGTAGTCTGAATTGAAGCGCACGTAATCCACGCTGAGATCCGACGCCATGCGGTGAGCGACGGCGCGGCCCGCGTGCAGGTCGATGGTCAAACTGAACTCAGGCCGCGCAACGACCTTCGAGGCGCGCGCTTCGACCGAACCGACGACTTCGACGCCGCGCCGGACGACCTGCACATCATCGAGGAACACGTCGAGCTTCGCCGGTTCGAACACCGCGCCACTGTAGCCGGCAGCGCACACGATGCGGCCCGTGTACGGATCGCCGCCGAAGAACGCCGCCTTGCACAGCGGCGAGCGCGCGATCGCATCCGCGACACGCTCGGCATCCGCAACGGTCCGCGCGCGCCGGACGGTGATGTCGATCAGTTTCGTCGCGCCCTCCCCGTCTTTCACCACCATGCGCGCCAGCGTGCGCATGATCCGCCCGACCGCACCCGCGAACGCGGCGAAGTCGCGCGCCGTCGATTTCAGCTCTCGATTGCCGGCGACGCCATTGGCGAGCAGCAGCACCGTATCGTTGGTGCTGGTATCGCCATCGACGACGGCCGCGTTGAACGATTGCGGCAGACTCAGGTCGAGTACTTTTCGAAGCGCAGTGCGCGACACGCGCGCATCGGTGAGAATGTAGCTCAACAAGGTTGCGTGCGGCACCATGCGGGGCGCGATCATGCCCGCACCCTTCGCCATCCCGGCGATCGTCACGTCGCGCCCATCGAGCATGAGTCCCTCGACGGCAAACTTCGGAAACGCGTCGGTGGTCATGATGCCTTCGAGCGCGCGATGGAAACCGTCGGCACTGAGATCGCGGCAGGCAGCGGTCACTCCTTTGCGGACGGCCTCCCGCGGCAACTGCACGCCGATGCGACCGGTCGACGACGGGATGACCAGGTTCCGACTGATCCCCAATTGTTGTGCGGCCAGCGCGCACAGCTCGCGGGCGAGTCGCAAGCCATCGCGGCCAGTGTACGCATTGGCGTTGCCGCTATTCACCAGCACCGCCTGCACCCTGCCACCGCGGATGCGTTCCTTGCCGAGCAGCACCGGTGCCGCTTGCACGCGATTGGTCGTGAACGCCGCCACCGCGGTGGCCGGCTCATCCGACACAATCAACCCGATGTCGCGCTTGCCGCTGGCCTTCAACCCACACGCCGCCGCGCCGAAGCGGTAGCCCGGCACGCGAATGGGAACCTGCTTCACGTCGATCTTCATCGAGCGCGTTCGTATCCGAGCGAGACGGTATCGGCAAGTGTGGTGATGGCGGCGGAACTTGGATACGGTGGCGCGCCGGAGAGCACGAGGTATGCCGGAGACTCCGGAAAGATCATGACGGTACGCGCGATCGCCTATCCGCGGATTTGGCGCGTCGCCGCTGCGGTGTTGATCACGATCAGCGGCGCGAGTGTCCCTGTCATGCTCGGCGCGGTGTTGACTCGGACGCGCCCGATCACACCGCAGATGCTCATCCAGGCATTCTCGGTTCTCGCCATCGCGCCGGCCGTCGCGGGCTGGCTCATCGAACGCGCGTTCGCGGCGCGGCTGGAAATCAAAGACGGAGCGCTGGTGATCGACCGCGGTGAGGCGCGCGTCGAGATACCGTGCGGCGCCATCGCTCGCATCACGCCGTGGGTGATTCCACTGCCGGGTAGCGGGCTGTCTCTCGGTTTACGATCGGGCCGAAGGGTTCGCTACGGATTGCATCTCGCGGATCCGAGCGTCGTGTTGGAAATGCTCACGCGGGCGGGTGGGCCGCAAAGCGCGTTGACCTTGCTCCAGCATCCCAGCGTGGTTTATGCGCGCGCCAAGCATCGCGCGCGCTGGCGCTGGTATCATCTCGTTTTCAAGTTCGTCGTCTTCGCACTGGTCCCGACGCTGCCGCTGTTCCGCGTGCAACAGCTCATCGTCTGGGGCGATCCGTTTGGGCAGTACTATCTACGCGGGCTCCAGCCATACGCGCAGGAGTTTGGTCTGTACTGGGCGCAAGTAGCGATCGCTCTCGTTCTCTACGCAGGCGTGTGGCGGGGGTTGGCGGAAGCGGCGGCATTGCTGGCGGCCTGGGCCGCACCCTCGCGTGCGGCGAGGGTGCGACAGGTCGCGGAGGTCGGCTGTAGCGTGCTGTACTACGCGGGCGTTCCAGCCCTCCTCATCCGGCATTTTCTGCCGTGGTGAAGCGTCACGGGGTGGCCGGGTTGTACGTCGACAGTCCCCAGCCCATGCGCTCGTGACCGAACTGATTCCAGACCGGGTTCTTGCCGTTGACGAACTGACTCGGCGTGAAGTCCGGCGGCGCGGAACCCGAACCGTTGCCAAACAGGCTGAGCCCGACGATGCCGCCATCGTACGTCGGATGTGTGTCGTCCGACTGGATGTAGTCGTAGCTCGTGCTGGCGGTGGCGAAATGGGTATTCGCGTCGCGCAGCGTAGATTTCAGCGTCACCGTGATGCGGGTTACGTACGCGCTCTCGGTCTCGCCTTGGACGTACTTGAGCGCATCGGAGTCGACCTGGCCGTCGCCATTCGAGTCATAGTCGGCGCCCATGAAGTTCGCGAAGGTGTCGGCGCACTTGAACCCATAGGTGTTGGCGTAGTTGCACGCGCGCCAGTTGCTCTTGGCGAGATAGGGCAGGAACTTGTCGCGCAGGTTGACCTTCTGCCCGGTGCCGGAATCGGTGCACGAGCTGAGCTTATTGTCGGCGTTGTAGCCCGGGTAGTAGATGTTGGCGATCACCTTGAGCTTGGTGCCGGAATAGGCGTTGGCATTGATGAAGGACATCGCGTTCTGTTGATAGGTGCTACAGTTCGTGAGCGCCGTGCTGAGCACGCCGTAGTTGCATGTGCCGGTCTGCCCGGCGAAGCTGCTGCGCGCCTGCAGAAAGTCATTGCCGCACATTTCGAAGGTGACGATGCGGGTGTTGGTCGACTGCATGTACGACTTCTCCCCGACGATCTTGTTGTTGTAGATGTCGTCGGCCTTGGCGCCCGACTTACAGCGCCGGACGACCTCCACATCGGTCCCCCAGTAATTCGAGGCATAGTCGCCTTGGACGTTGGGCGCAGACCAGACCGCAACGTCGAAGAGACCGCCCTCATAGCCCGCGTAAATCGAGTCGCCGTACGCGACAACCCGATACTTCGTTGATGTCCCCGACCGGTCGATCGTCCACGAAACATTCTGCGTGATGGTGCTCGCCACGGCGCTGGAACTCGCGGCGATGACGGCCGCAAACGCGAGCGCATACGACACCACCCCATGACACCGACTCCCTCTTCGATCCATGCGTCCCCCCCTTTCAACGTGCGCTCTTCAGCACACCGGATAGTGTATTCGCTGTGCCGCGTAGCACGCAGAAGAAATCCACGTCAAGAAAAAAAACGGGCCGACGGGCGAAACCAGTGGCTAGTGCTGAGGGTGAGCGCGCTGCGGTCGGTCGGACAATGCATCCGGAGTGGCTCCGGCTTCCGGGACATCCAGAATTCGGGCTGGCATTCCAGGTGGTGCCATCTCGGCCGGTACGACACGATCTTCGGGCAACGGAATCGGCTCGCCGCGTTCGTCGACGGGGTTGTAGTCCGGATGGAACATGAGGATCGCCGGCAGTTGATAGCCATCATCGGTTGTCTGGTAGTGCCGAACATATCCAGGCGGGAGTTCGAAGTCCTCGGGCACGACAAGTCCCTGCTTGATCGGCTTGGTGCCGGGTGGGGGAAACAGGGCGATGCCTGCCGGTTCTTGCGGGGTTGTCTTGGGATCGGGTTCAGACCCTGCTGCCCGAGGTTCCGATGGTGCACCCGTTGGCGGCGCGGCAGCGGCAGTCGGTTCCTTGCGCTCGCTGCGCGCTGAAGGATCGTTCGTGTGATCCGCGGCGATCCGAGCCGGCGTGGGCGCCGCGGCGACCTTCATCGGCACCGCGGTGCTGCGAAGTACGGGCGGCTTGCCGTTCGGACCGGCGGCGCGAGCATCAGTCGGCGGGTTGAGCGCTTGTCCCAGCCAAGGGCCGACGACCACAAACACCGCCAAGCCGGCAATCACGATCGCCAACGCGAGCAGCCATATGCTCTTGCGTACGCCCGAGAACTCGATCGTCCGCACGCCATCGTCGTCGATCTGCGGTGGGATGCGAGGATTGCGGTCCGCCATCGGTGTCAGCCCGATTGGGTATCTATCGAAACGGGCCGAGCATGCAAGTCTGCGGTATGAGCGGCGCATCACCCCCGGTTTGCGTGATGGCGTAGGTAGTGGAACTTGGATACGGTGGCGCGCGGAGGATACGAAGGTATGCCCGAGACCACACTCGCACACTCGGATTCGCTGGAAGACTTCGAACGACGGCAGGTCATGCTGCAAGGGAAGACTAAGCTTGTCTTCGTTGCAGGAACGGGTCCCGCGGTCATCGTGATGACCGAGATGCCCGGCATCTCACCGCAGGTTGCGCGCTTCGCGCGCTGGGTCCGCGACGCCGGCTTCACCGTGTGGATGCCGAATCTGTTCGGGGTGCCGGGACGGTCGCTGTCGATGGGCTATGCCCTCACCTCGATCATCAAAGGGTGCGTCAGCGCCGAGTTCCGCGCCTTTGCCGCCAACGCGTCGAGCCCGGTCACGCAGTGGTTGCGGGCACTGGCAGCGCACGCTCATCCTCTGTGCGGCGGCAAGGGGGTTGGGGCGATCGGGATGTGTTTCACCGGCAACTTCGCCTTGTCGATGATGCTCGAACCGGCGATGCTGGCGCCGGTGCTGTCGCAACCGTCGTTGCCGATGGCGAAAGCGGGTGGCATGCACATCGCGCCGGACGAATTGCAAGCGGTCAAGGCGCGCCTCGACCGCGAGGATCTCACCGTGCTCGCCTATCGCTTCGAGGGCGACAGCTTCTGCCGCGCCGCGCGCTTCGCCGCCTATCAGCAAGCGTTGGGCGACCGCTTCCAGGCGCGGGTTCTCCCCGACAGCTGCGCCAACCCGGATGCCCCGATGAAAAACCCACACAGCGTGGTGACGCTGCATCTGATCGATGAGCAAAATCAGCCGACGCGCAAGGCCGTCGATGAGATCCTCGGGTTCTTCAAGATGCGGTTGATGGGAGAGTGAACCAACCTTCAGCAGTGAAAGCAGGAGAGCTGCGGTGAAGCCATCGCAAGTCGCAGACGAATTCCGCAACAAACACTTCATCGACGTGGGTCACGCCAGGGTATGCTACCGCAAGGTCGGCGACGGCCCTGTCCTCCTCCTCTTGCACGGATTTCCTCTCTCCGGACTGACCTGGCGAAGAATAGTCCCGGAACTCTCGCAGCGGTTCACTTGCTACACGTTCGATTTGATTGGGCTCGGAGACTCGACCTCATCCGACGCCGCAGATTTGTCTTCCCCGGGGCAGGCCGCCGTGTTCCAAGGAGTGCTGCGCGAGCAAGGCGTCTCGTCGTACGCCTTGATGGGCAATGACACGGGCGGCTGGATCGCCCGTGAGTTGGCACTGCTCGAACCCGAGCGGGTCACGCACCTGCTTCTGACCAACACGGAGATTCCCGGTCACCGACCGCCGTGGATTCCGCTCTACCAACGTCTCGTGCGGCTACCCGGCACTGCCTTCGTGATGCGGCGCATGCTGGCGTCGCGAGGTATTCGCCGTTCCGCCATGGGATTCGGCGGCTGTTTCGACAATCTTGATTTGATCGACGGAGAATTCACCGAGCTGTTCCTCGCGCCGATTCTCGATTCTCCCGATCGTCTCGCCTCGATGTTTCAATTTTTGATGCAGATGAAGTTCGAGCGACTCGATCGTTTCCGCGAGCTGCACGGCAAGCTATCGATGCCGGTTGCATTCGTGTGGGGAGCGGCCGATCCGACCTTCTTCGAGGACATCGCTCGCGCGATGGTATCGCAGTTCCCCAATGTCACCTGGTTTCGATCGATCCCGAATGCGAAACTTTTCCTGCACGAGGAACAGCCCGAAGCGGTGGCGAAGGCGGCCATCGAGTTTCTGACAGGAGCTGCATAGCTAGGATCTCGGAACGCGCGCGCGTACCGGGATCGCGTGGATGTCGCGGTTTTAGGCGGCGTGGCGCCGCACGGTCCGTCCGCGGGGCAACGCTGCGTCGATGGCAAGCAGGACGCGTAGCGCCTCGTTGACCGCCTGCGAGTCAGGGAAGCGGGCTGCCAAGTCGGGCGCGAGGATACGCAGCAGTTCGGAGGCCTTCTTCGCCTTTGCGGCAAGCCTGCCACGTCGCGCTTTGGCCCAGTTGTAACGACCCAAGTGCCCTTCGGGAAGTTTAGCAGGGTCAACCTTCTTCATGTTTCTTCTGTACTAAACCGACGCGCGCGGCGGACGGAACGGATAGACGAGCTGCGCCCAGTACGTTGCCGGCAGTGGGTCGCCCGCGACGCCCATGTGCTTCGGCCAACCGTCGCGGGGAAGGTACTGAGTTCCAAACAGTCGATCGAGCCACGGCAAGTGCACCGCGAAGTTCTTGTCGAGGGACTCTCCGTCGGATGCGTGGTGGAACTGGTGGTAGCGGGGCATCGCGATGATCTGCTCTAGCCAGCCAAAGCGAAAGCGGACATTGGCGTGGAGCAAGACGGCGTGTAACGCGACGAATGCCACGTAAGCCTGAACCGCCGATGCGGAAAAGCCACAGACGAAGAGTGGCAGGAACATCACCGCCCGTACGATCACGATTTCAAGGATGTGCAGGCGCGAGCCGGCGAGCCAGTCCATCTGACGCGGCGAATGGTGCACCGCGTGCGCGCGCCACAAGAAAGGTACTCGGTGAAAGAGGCGGTGCGTCCAGTAGAAGAACAAGTCGGACACGAACACGATTTCGACGAACTGCACGGGTAGCGGCTGCGAGGTGATCGCGGCCTCGAAGGAGGGATGGCGCGCCCAGGCGAAAAAGGCGGTCGCGGGGGCCACCGTGAAGAAAACGAAGACCTGAATCAGCACGTGACCTATGAAAAAATAGACGAGATCGGTCGAAAACTCGTCGCGCAGGATGGGCTGCGAAACGCGCGGAAACAGTCGTTCGATGGGCACGAATAGCACCGACATTAGAAGCAGGTCGAGCAGGAACCAATCGAGGCCTAGGTAGTTGGACTTTGCGACCGGCACCTCGACCGGGACTTCCCAGCCGCCCAACAGGACCGCGATGGTTGCCAGCAAGAGGCCGGCGAGTCCAAGCGCCTTGCTCTTGCGTAGTACGATACTCAAAAGGCCGAGCACGAAGCCTGTCACGATTCCGGCTTGGATCAGCCCACGCACGATACCCATCGGGTAGATCGCCCGAAGCTCCGGGGTGGTGAGCTGGGCGGGAAAGAGCAGGCAGAGAACCGCACCGAGCCCCATCGCGCCCAACACGATCGACGCACTGCCGCTGATCCATCCCGAGCCAAACTTGCGTGGCTCGGCGCTACTCATGAGCCAGGCCCGGGTCGATGGGCCGCATGCCCAGGCAGGCCAGCACGGCTTCCGCGCGCGAGACGGCGCGGTCGAGCCACCAATTGGACCAGCCCGAGACGACAGCGTAAGAGCGCTCTCGTGAGCCATGGTGGTGGACGATGTGCCGTTCCGGAGCGATCAGCACACCGACCCGCTGAAGGAAGCGCACGACGTAAGGCGGACCGTCGCTGTGCGCCCATGCATGAATTTGGTTCGTGAGGCAGAGGGTGATCGACGCGGCGGTCAAGGAGCCGTTCACGACGCTGTGCCACACGGACGCAGACTGCTGCGACCCGAGCGACGACAACGCCAGCACCAAGAGCGGCAAAGCTGCAAGGCAATTGTTGCCGTTGCGCTCGAACCAGCCGTGGCGTCCCAGTGCGGCCGGGTCCACATGATGCTCGCGAAAAGGTGCGATAACCATCGTGCCAATCAGTGGTGTACTCGGCTGGAAGTACGTATCGCAAAACCAATGAATCAGCCCGGAAGCGACGTCGGCCGCGAGGAACCCGAGTGGCAGTCCGAGCACGTACGGAACTGGGCCATGGTCCGTTGCCGCTGTCGTTATGCGTACGACGAGCGCGGACGCCATCGCCGAGGCAAGCGTCACGTACACGGCGTCCGCGATTGCGGTCACCCGACGCCGTGGTGGAGTCTGATCGATGCATCGCGTGATCATGATGACACCCCAGCGTCAATGTCGCTCAAATCGGCACGGCAACGCAAGTGCGAGAAGCTCGCTGGCCCAGTGGCGGCTGATGGGCCGGCGCGATATCTATCAACCGCCGCATCCACGCGAAGCTTGACGCGCGGTCGGCGAATTCAGTAGTTCGATCTTCGTCGGCGTTGCCGCCCAGTGTCGCGGCAGCTTGGAGTAGACCAGACAATGCGCCCAGAAACCCATATCGCTATCGCTGAAACCGAAGACGAGAAGCGTGCCGTCTACCGCTTCCGCTACGACATCTACGTGAAGGAGATGGGCCGCTACCAGACCACTGCCGACCACGAGCACCGGATGTTGGTCGAGGATTGCGACGCTCACAGCCGGATCTTCTACGCGACGGAAGACGGCAACGTCGTCGCGACGCTCCGCCTCACCTGGGGCGGTGACGCGCCGCTGCCGCCGCGCATGATCGAGCAGTACCACCTCGCGCCGTTTCTCGCCGAGCTGCCGCCGGCGGCGATCGCGGTCGGCGAACGCGGCATGGTCACCCCGCGCTTGCGCAGCAGCGACTTGTTCCTGCGGCTGATCGGCGCCGCGTTTCATTTCGTCAACGATCGGCGCATCCAGCTCTTCTTCGGCGACTGCGAACCGCACTTGTTGAACCTCTATCTCGGCCTCGGATACCGCACCTACTCCAAGAAGAACGTCAACAGCGCCGAGGCCGGCTATCTCATTCCCATCGTCTACGTGCCGGAGGACCTCGCCTACGTGCGGCCCCTCAACTCGCCGTTGCTCGAACACCTACGGGATTTCGGCGACGAGGCCCGTGTGCCACCGTGCGTCGAGCGAATTGTGGCCGAGGGCAGCGGCGTGCGCAGCCGGCGACTGATGGAGTCCGCTGCCTACTGGGGAGAGGTGCACGGCGCGCTCAGCGAACTTGAGGCGAACCGCATCTCGGCCTTCGATGGCATGACGGAGGACGATGCGGCGCGCTGCCTCGATCGCAGCACCATCATCCAGTGCAGCGCCGGCGATCACGTGCTCAAACGGGGCGGCGTCGCTCGCAATCTTTTCGTCGTCCTCGCCGGCACCGTCGAAGTGCGCGACGGCGAGATCGTGCAGGCGGTGCTTGGTCCAGGCGATGTCTTCGGCGAAATGGCCTTCCTCTTAGAACGGCCGCGCACGAAAGACGTGTACGCGGTGACCGACGGTGTCCGCGTGCTCAGCCTCAGCGAGAGCACGCTCCGCCAGATGATCAACGGCGATCCCACCGTCGCCGCCCACTTGCTGCTCAACATCTCCAAGATGCTCTGCCTGCGGCTTCTGAAACAAAGCTAGCGTCGCTATTGTTCCGGGCCGCGGCCAGAAGACGATTGCTGCTTCATTGACCGAGTGCCCACACGGCTATTGCACCCCCCAATAGAAGGCAGCCGTGTACCCAGCGGGGATAACTCCATTCTTGGGCGCGGATCGAGTGGCGTGGAAAGCAGAGTCTCCACGCGCCGGACAGGGCAAGTGCCGCGAAGAGTATCCAAAAGTACCGCCCGCGCCACCAGAGGCACGGAACAGAAAGCACCAAGAGCCATCCTCCCACGAACCGCACGAGGCCAGGCTTGCTCATCCAGCGCGCCGTCTGGGACTGCAAAGCAATGTGGCACAGAGCAGACATCAGCAGGAAAGTCGCAACGATGTCGATGTAAATCGACTGTGTCACGCTACCGACTCCAGACTCGACGACGCTCGCCGCATAGCACCACAACAACTCCCCGCCAAACGATCCGCTGGGTTCTCCACCCCGCCCGCCGCCGCCCTTGCAGCGGTGGGATTCGCCGCACGGTTAGCGAAGACGAGCGAACCGGCTAGTCCACTCCGAGTCTGCACACGCGCTACGCCCTCGCCAAGAAATCGGCCGCCGTCGGAACGACGCGGATGTATCCGGCTCCGCCTTTCACCTGGCCGTAGTAGCGCAGGCGTAGGCGCCACTTGTCAGCATTGAGCAGTTCCGCGACGAGCGCGCGCGGCGACAGGTAATACTTCGCAAGGATACGGAGCAACACTCGCCACGAAGGCAGTCCGGAAACACATGTGGCGGACCCGCGCAGGCGAAGGCATCGCGCCGGGACCGGGGCGCGCTCGCCGCTAAACAGCAACACGACCGCGGGGTTCTGCGTAACATTCTTCCCCGCGCGCGATGCTGCTCCGGTCGTGACATAGAGCGCACCGCCGTCGACGACGAACCACAAGGGCGTCACGAATGGACGCCCTTTCGGCGACAGCGTCGCCACCTGCACGACGAGCGAGCCGCGTACAAACGCTTGCACCTCCGCATCAGTCGGCGACGCCATCGCTCATTCCTCGTGGATCGTGCCGTAGTCCCAGGCGAGGACTCGCTTCGTCTTGATCATGTACCAGTCCAACCCGTCCGCATCCGTTTGCGCGACGCGTTCCGCCACACCGCGCACAGAGAGACCGCGGAGCTGAAACCAGTACGGCCCGTCATCGATAACCAACACCACTTCGCGATGCGTCAGATCCGGCGCGACATCCGCCGACACACCGAGCTGGTACACGTCCGCTCTGCACCGAGCCCGTGCGGGTACGACATCGACGGCCCCGCTATCGACGAACGCCACCGACGCGCGCGCTGGACCATCACGCAAATCGTTGAGCACCGCCGGCTCGACGTCACGCGTCACCCACGGTCGCGAGCCAGCCTGCTTATTCATCGGCTGTACAGTGCCTCGCACGCTCGGTATCTCGCTCATCCTCGCTGGTCCCCCTCATCTCAACGGCTGGCTCCGCGGCAGGCCGGCTCGATTCATTCAGCGCAATCCCGACGCGTACCTTGCGCGGCGCCTCGATTGAGGTCAAGGGCTTCGGCAACCCTCGTACGGGTTTGACAGGCGCCGGCATCGGCACTAGCTAGCGGCGGTCGGAACTCAGAGAGACGGCTCGTGTGTCGCTCAACCTCCATGCAGATGGAAGGAGATTGGTGATGTCGAAGATCGCGCAAGTTCTCGTGCATGCCGCGCTGGCGATGGCGCTCACTCGCACGCTGTGGGCGGCGGAGTCCGGCGGCGCGAACGATCTCAAGCCCGGCGATGTGCTCAACCAGACGAACTGGCAGAAAGCCGAAGGTCTGTTGCCGCCGGAGATCCTCAAGCATTACCAGACCGGCGAGTATGTGAATCCGATCGCCGATTGGCCCAACGGCAAGTACGTCGTCCCTCCCGATTTTCGCGCCGCGAGTGAGAAGAATGCCGGACAGCTCGACCTCAGTGCGACCGGAACAGTCATCGAAAAGGGTTCAGGCAAGCAACCGCTATATGTTCTCGGCTACCCCTTTCCGATCATCGACCCGAACGATCCCAAAGCTGGCGCGAAGGTGGTTTGGAACTACTTCTATCGCACCTGGTACTTCGGCACGCTGCATGCCGAGTCCCAACTCAACTGGATTGGGCCACGCGGTCTCGACCGGCGCGCCGACGTCGACTCGAACTTCGAGTACTACGACGGCGTGCCGGAAGCCGAGCGATTGCCCAATGCCGAAAACTTCAGCGTCCGGTTTCTGACCGTCAGCGTGTCGCCGGCGGATCTCAATGGCACGGCAGCGCTGAGTTGGCGCTACCGCGATGCCACCAAGCGCGATTCGAACTGGGCGTTCATACCGGCGCTGCGCCGCGTGCGCGCGGTGAGCCCGGCCAATCGCTCCGACGGGTTCCTCGGCTCGGACATGAGTCAAGACGACGGGCCGTTCTTCGACGGCAAGCCGGAGGACTTCTCGTGGAGTCTCAAGGGCGAGGCCGATCAATTCCGCCTCGTCGACCCGCTCAGTTTGAAGGGCGAGTCGGACCAGGTGTGGTCCCCCGGCCGCGGCTGGCGTGGGAATTGGCCGGACCTCAAGTTCATCGGCTACATGGATTCAGACTGGAAGGGCATCGCCTGGGCTCCGGTGACCGGCGCCCTCGCCAAGCGCCGCTTCTGGGTGGTGGACGGCACGCCGAAAGATCGCTACTACCTCTACGGCCACTTCATACTCTACATCGACAAGGAGACGTTCCAAGGCGCCTGGAATCGCAAGTTCAGTTGGCAGGGCGAGTTGCTCAATACGCTGCAGGTGATGGCGTACCTTCCGAAGGCGTTCACGCGGCCCGATGGCAAGGTCGACTACAATCAGGGATCGAACATGGCGTTCCAGTGCGCCGAGAACATCAAGCGCAACCAGGCGACGGTCGCGGGGATCAAGTCGAGCCCCAAGTCGGGCTTCGACGGCCGCATAGTCTTTCCCCCCACGTTCTTCGACGTCAATTCGTTGGGGCAACACGGGAAATGACGGCGAGGATCGATCCGCCGCCACCAATCGGTTAAGGCAAATCTTTCGCCAACACCATCGCACCGGCGATGGGGCCGCCACCGTTGGCGGCGAAAGCGATCTTCGCATCATGCACCTGACGCGCACCACAGGCACCGCGCAGTTGTTGCACGGCCTCCAAGATTGCGCCGACACCGTGGCTGCGCCCTTCGGAGAGATTGCCGCCATGGGTGTTCGTCGGCAGCGACCCACCAAGTTCGATCGCGCCGCTGGCAATGAAGGGACCGCCCTCGCCTTTCTTGCAGAAGCCCGCGTCCTCCAACCAACACAGCCCGAGGAAGGAAAAGCCGTCGTAGAGTTCGGCGACGTCGACATCCTGCGGTGACAGCCCCGACTCCGCCCAGACGTGATCGGAGACTTCCTTCGAGGCCATCGTGGTCAAGTCCGGCCACATCTCCCACTCTTCCATCGTGCCGTCGCGGCGGGCGCAACCGAGAATGTAAATTGGTTGCTGCTTGAGATCGCGCGCACGTTCGAGAGTGGTGATCACCAGCGCGCCGGCACCGTCGATGGGGAAGTCGCAATCGAGCTTACGAAACGGCTCGCTGATCCACGGCGAGCGATAGTAGTCGTCGAGCGTGAGCGGCGTGCGCAGCGTTGCCCGTGGATTGAGGCCGGCGTGTTTGCGCGTGTTGACTACCAACTTGCCGAGGTGCTCGCAGGTAGTACCGTACTCGTAGAAGTGGCGCTGCGCCCACAGTGCCAGCCACTGCGCGGTCATCGAATGACCGTACGGCACAGTGAACTGCTGAATGCCGCCGACCAGCGGCGCGTTGTTCGCCGCACCCGGCGGCACACCGCGCTTCCACTTGTTGGCTTTGTAGGTCAGCACGGTCTGGCACTGACCGCTGCGAATCGCTTCGACGGCGGTGTGAATGCTCGTCATCGCCGCTGGCGCCAGCGCCATCAGATCTTCGCGCAGTTTGAGTCGCTCTTCGTTCAACCCGACGCCGGGGATGACTTGCGACAGCTCAGCGTGTTCGTAGGCACCGAGATAGGTCGCAACGCCGTCGACGTCGTTCGGAGTCAGGCCGGCATCACGGATCGCTTCATCGCACGCGGCAATCGCCAGCTCGTGGCCATCAGCTTCCAACGACCGAGCAAACTCGGAATAGCCGATGCCGACGATGGCGACGGGTTGCGGACGCATCATCATTCGCTCAGATTGATTTCGGCTGTACGCGGAATGACCCAGCCCGGTGCACTAGCCATCCAGCAGCGCGTTGAGCGCCTTGGTGCGCGCCTCGCGCACCATCATGACGTTGCGGATGGCTTCGCGGCAGCGACGCTGCACCGTCGCGGTGCTCACCACCTTGCGGAACAAGGCTTCGGCTTTGTCGCCGTGATCCGGTTCGGCATAGGCGTGCACTTCGAAGTTCTTGACGGTCATGCCGTAGTGCTGCTTGAGCCCCTCGTACATCACCTTGGCGTAGCCGCTGCGCGCCGCCAGGCGTTCGCCGGCGAAGCCGAACACCGCCAGGCCTTCTTCATACGAGCGGCGCACGTAGTAGAGCATGGTGAAGGTGACGGCGATGGTTTCCGGCAACGGCGCATACCCATCGAGATCCGCAGCGCTGAGACCGAGCTGTTGGCACCACTCCCATTTCATCGAGACGTGATTGGGATCACGCAGGTAACCCACCTCGTCGGCGAAGTTCTGGCACCAGTGCGCGTAGTGCTCGGAGTAATCCATGGTCAGCGACCACGCGTCGGGGGCATTGGCAATGAACGTCGCAAACTCCGGCGTCATCCACTTGCCGAGGTAGTAGTACTCCTTGGCCAGTTGGGTCACGACCGGCAGCGGTGCGGTGCCGGCGCCGATCGCCGCAGTGATCCGGTCGCGGGTGCACATGACCTCCGCGATCATGCGGTCGAGATCCTGCAAGTACGTGTCGACGTCCTGCGGCGATTCGACGGCGCGCGACTTGATGACGTTCTTGAATGCCGATGTGGTCATGGCGATGTTTTCATGGAATGTCCCCCGACAAACCAACCCGAGTGCGATCAAACGAGTCCGCCGTTGCGCGCTGCATGTGAGTTCGACCTTGACGGCGTCTTTTCGCCCCTGATAGGAGTCAAGCGATCGATTGAATTTGCACGCGGCTTGTAACCTGAGATCAACGAGGGTGTCAATGCGGTCGGGGCGACGCGAAGGAGAGAGACCATGCGGCTGAAGGATCAAGTGGCAGTCATCACCGGTGGCGGACAGGGGATCGGGCGTGCGTACGCGTTGCGCTTCGTTGGCGAGGGCGCCAAGGTGGTGGTTGCCGAGATCAACGAGGACAACGGCCGCAAGGTCGTCGACGAGATCAAGGGCCTGGGCGGCGACGCGCTATACGTAAAGACCGACGTCGCCAACGAGGACAGCACCAAGGCGATGGCCGCCAAGGCGCACGAGCGCTTCGGTAAGATCGACATCTTGCTGAACAACGCGGCAATCTTCTACGGCCTCGATACGCAGGACTCGTCGTTGAAGTACTTCAACAAGATCCTGTCGGTGAATCTCACCGGCGTGTGGTTGTGTACCCGCGCGGTTGAGCCGTACATGAAGCGGCAGAAGAAGGGCAAGATCGTCAATCAGTCATCGACCGCCGCCTTCATGGGCAACGTCGGCGCGGTCGATACCAGCGACCCCGACAAGCCGTCGCCGCCGTTCCACTACAGCGTGGCGAAGATGGGCGTGAACGGCCTGACCAAGTACTTCGCCGGTGCGCTCGGGCCGTGGGGTATCAACGTCAACGCGATCGCGCCCGGCCTAACGATGACCGAGGCGACGAAGTCGGTGGTACCCGAAGAAATGATGAGCATGCTGGTGATGTTCACCGCGTTGAAGAAGTCATTGCAGCCGGAAGACCTCACCGGTACGGCCGTCTTCCTCGCGTCAGCAGACAGCGATCTCATGACCGGCCAGGTGCTGGTGGTCGATGCCGGCATGATCATGTTGGGGTGAACGGCGCGGGGCGGTATGGCAGGATCGACGGGTCGCGGACAAGCGCGGGCGAGTTCACCGGCAGATGACGTGCAGTGCATGATCGTGAGCGCGGACCGCGGCTTTCGCCAGGCAATGACCAAGCTGTTGGCGACATCGCCGGGGTTGGCAGCACAGGCGACGCCGCCGAGCGTCGCCGCCGTTGGAAGGCTCCTCCGCACGGGCAAACAACACATCGCACTCATTGACCTCAGCCTCGCACATCACGACGGTTCTCGCAGCATCAGAGCGATTCGTAGCGTGAGCCCGCAGACGGTCATCGTGTTTCTCCCTCCGCTGGCGCAGTTCGCGACTTCGCGAGCATCATCCGGAACTCCCCGATCGGTCGATCGCGCGACCGGCGTCGCACTGGCGGCAGCGTTGCGAACCCTCGGGCCCTCGGACCAGGATATGGACGACGTGGTGCGTACGCTGACCGTGCGACAGCGACACGTCGTGGGCTTCCTGGCCAGAGGCTGGACCAATCATCAAGTAGCCCAGCAATGCGGTATGGGGATCAAGACCGTCAAGACGCACCTCACCGCCATCTACCGTCGGTTCGGCATGGTGCGTCGTGCGGAGTTGCAGGCGGCCCTCCGCCGCTCTCGTTTGCTTGCGCGCGACACTCGCAAGGTCTCCCCTCCGGCTCCGCGTCCGACTGTGAAGGACCGCACAAATCTGCGACTCAGTGATCTCATGCGCCGACCAAAACGGGGAGGATCCCATGCTTGAGCGCTTCAAAACCGTACTCGTCACCACCGACTTCTCCGAACACGGCGATCACGCCATCGCGCACGCGTTTCGTATTGCGGCCGACAACGGGTGCCCGGTGGTGTTGTGCCACGTGATCGAGACCGTCGTCACTCCGAGTCCGCTCTACGCGCAGTACTACCCCACTGACCTCATCACCCCGGAGATTCGCGCGCGCGCCGAGCAGGATGCCACGCAGGCGCTGCTCGATCGGGTGCCGAAGGCGAAGCCGTTGAGCGACGTGGCGCACTCGGTGAAATTGGCGCACGGCAGCCCGGCGCGCGAGATCGTCCACCTCGGCGAGACCGTCGGCGCTGATCTCATCGTCATCTCGACGCGCGGCCACACCGGCCTCAAGCACATCGTCCTGGGCAGCGTCGTCGAACGGGTTATCCGCCACGCCCATTGCGCGGTGTTGGTGGTGCGATGATGATCGTGAGTCGTAATTCGTGAACCGTGAATCGTAGTCGGCCGGCCGCGCACGATTCACGCACACGATCGGCGACTACACCTTGATACCCTCTGCACGTCGGCGTAGGCTCCGAAACACACGAGGAGTTCCGACGATGACGCAACTGCAAGCGGCCCGCCAAGGACTGATCACCACCGAGATGTGCCGAGTGGCGCAGCGCGAGAACGTCAAGCCGGAGTTCATCCGCGACGAAGTCGCGCGCGGTCGACTCGTGATCCCCGCCAACACGCGGCACCTCGCCGGCAGCGCCGGTCAAACCCAGGCGGCCACCAACGGCGGCGCACTCACCGAGGTGCCGCCGAGCGGCCATCCCGGTGCGCGCACTAACGGACAGTACTGGGTCAACCAAACTGTCACGCAGCGCTGGGCGGTGGTCAACGACCCCAACATGTTGCGCGGCCAGCGCGCCCCCAAGCGGCTCGATCCGATGGGCATCGGGCGCATGATCACAACCAAGGTGAACGCGAATATCGGCGCGTCGCCGGTCAGCAGCAACACCACCGAAGAAGTCGAGAAACTGCTGTGGGCGCAGAAGTACGGCGCCGATACACTGATGGACCTGTCCACCGGCGGCAATCTCAACGAATGCCGTCAAGCGATCATCGATCACAGCACGATCCCGATCGGCACCGTGCCGATCTACAGCATGATCATCGGGCGGCGGATCGAGGACCTTTCCTATGACCTCATTCTGAAGGAGATCGAGCGCCAAGCTCAGCAAGGCGTCGACTACTTCACGATCCACGCCGGCGTGCTGCTGGAGCATCTGCCGCTGATCAGAAACCGCGTCACCGGCATCGTGTCGCGCGGCGGCTCGTTGCTGGCGAAGTGGATGATCACCCACAACAAGCAGAACCCGATGTACGAGCTGTTCGACGAGATCAGCGCGATCATGCGCGAGTACGACGTGACGTACTCACTCGGCGACGGGCTGCGTCCCGGTTGCTTGGCTGACGCGTCCGATCCGGCGCAGCTCGCCGAGCTCCACACGATGGGCGAGCTGGTGCAGCGCGCGCGCGCGGCCGGAGTGCAAGCGATGGTCGAAGGGCCCGGGCATGTCCCGCTCGATCAGATCGCGTTCAACATGCAGCTCGAACAGCGCGTCTGCGACGACGCACCGTTTTACGTGCTCGGGCCGCTCGTCACCGACGTGTTTCCCGGCTACGACCATATCACCAGCGCCATCGGCGCGACTGAAGCCGCGCGCGCCGGCGCGGCGATGCTGTGCTACGTCACACCGAAAGAACACGTCGGCCTTCCCAAGGCGCAAGACGTCAAGGCCGGCTGCATCGCCTACAAGATCGCCGCGCATGCCGGCGACATCGCTCGCGGCATCAACGGTGCGCGGCAGTGGGACGACGACCTGTCGCGCGCGCGCGCCGCGTTGAACTGGCCGAAGCAATTCGAGTTGGCCTTCGACGGTGAGACCGCGCGCGCGTTGCACGACGAAGACCTCGAAGTCGACACCGATTTCTGCGCCATGTGCGGCCACGATTGGTGCAGCATGCGCATCTCGAAAGAAATCGAAGCATTTGCCAGCGGCAAGGATCCCAACTTCCAACCAGCGCACAAGTCGATGCGCAGCCCCGGCGTGAGCGAAGAAGGCCACGCGCTACTGGAACAACGCGGCACGCTCCCGGTCGTCGACGGCAAACACGCGTGCCATAGCGAACTGACCGCCGACAGTGAGGTCGCGCGCGCCGTTCAAGCCGAAGCGCTGCGACCGGTCGAGTAAGCCGTCGTCGTCGACAGCGGCGACCCGATTGTTTAGCGCTTTGGTCAGCGTTCGCCGGCGTTGAGTCACGATGGACCCTCGCTACACGATCGCTACTGCCCGTCCGCAGGATATTCGCGCGCTCGCTGCAATCGAGCGCGCCGCGGCCATTCTCCTTCACGGCCATGCTCCAGCGTCGGTCCTAGACGAAACGACCAACGAGAGCGACTTCCGCGAGGCGCAGGCCGACGGCCACCTCTGGGTTGCCCTCGCCGATGGCACGCCGATCGGGTTCGCCTTGATTGAGCTGCTCGCTGAGGACTTGCCGCATCTCGAAGAAATTGACGTCCACCCTCAACACGGCCGGCGCGGCGTTGGGACCGCGCTCATGCGAACGGTGTGCGGGTGGGTTGCGCAGTCGGGCTATTCCGAACTGACCCTTACCACCTTTCGCGCCGTATCTTGGAATATGCCCTTTTACTCCCGGCTCGGCTTCGAGGAGGTACCGGCCAACGAATTGCGGCCCGAGCTGGCCGCGGTTGTTCTAAACGAAGCGGCCCGCGGTCTCGATCCCCAACGTCGGGTGGCGATGAGATACCGAGTGCGACGCCCAGGCGGTACACCGCGTGCAGCCCAAGTATGACCGTTTGCCCATGTGGGCACCGGCGACGGCGATCGTATTGTTCACGGCGGCGGCGTGCGCGCCGCTCGTCTTCGGCGGGGCGGTGGTCGGACACGACCTCTACGTGCACCTGTCGCGGGTTGAGGGCTTCAATCGCGCGCTGCATGAGGGCTGCTGGTATCCGCGCTGGCTACCGGACGTGAATGCCGGCCACGGCGGCCCGACGTTCCTCTTCTACTTTCCAGCGTTCTATTACGTCACCGCAATCGTTCACGCGCTGCGCCCGCATGTGTATCAAGCAACCCTGATCGCGGTGACGTTGTGGTGGGCCGGCGGTCTTAGCGCGATGTACGCCTTTCTCGTGCGCCACCTGGGCGCGCGCGCCGCACTGGTGGGCACATTCGCGTACGCAGTGCTGCCGTACCGCGCAATCCAGCTCTATCAGCGCAGCGCCTTGACGGAGATGGCGGGTCTCGTGTGGATCCCGCTGCTGTTTCATAGCGTGGATGCTCTCGCACTCGGGGCAGGATCGGGAATGGGATTCACGCTCGCACTCGCCGGCCTCCTCTACACTCATCACGGTATCGCACTCATGGTGTTCGCACCGATCATCGGCTATGCGGCGCTCGAAATACCGGCTGGAAGGCGGCAGCGTGGCGCAGCGGCGGCCCTCGTCGGCATCGGGCTGGCCGCACCCAGTTGGTTGCCCGAAGTGCTCGAACGAAAGTACACGCTCATGGGAGCACCGGATCTGAAACTCTTCCGCTTTGAATACTGGATGAGCTTCCTCTTTGATTCACGTTTCAATTTGCTGCCCGACTTCAACGCGATGCTCGAACACGCCGCGCTGTTGTATGCGGTCGGGGCTGTGCTCGCCCTGGCGTGGTTGGCGACAACGCGCGGCCTGCCGCAACGCGCCTGGTGGGGATTCTTCGTAGTCGTCGCCGTGGCAAGCCTATGGCTGCAACATCCCAGCTCGAACTTCGTCTGGCAGGCGATCCCACCGCTTCAGCTCCTCGATCTCCCCTGGCGCTTGCAGACTCTCAACACGTTCGCCGGCGCGGTCCTCATCGGCGGTATGGCAGCGAAGCAATCTATCTGGCGCCTCGCCGCCGGCGCGCTGCTCTTGGCGTCGGTCGGGCTGAGTCTTACCGAGTCGATTGCACATCGACGCATCGAACCCGAGATCGCATCCTGGCGCCACCCGCCGCGCGCATTTGGTGACCATGTGTACTACCAACCGCGCTGGATCCCGGTGCAAGGCTTCACCGATGCCGGCGATGCAGTCGCCGACGGCGCCGAGGTGCAGCTGGTGTCGTTGAACTGCTCCCGCCAGCTCTACCGCGTGCGGGCGCGACAGGATACTGACTTGCACGTACCGACTTTCTATTTCCCGGGATGGACAGCGACGATCGATGCCGCGCCCGCGACGCTCGCGCTGCGGCCGAGCGATGGTGAGATTTCGGTCCCCGTGACGACCGGGGAACACCTGGTGACGCTCGAGTTTCGGAACACCTGGCCGCGAACGCTCGCCGCCCTGACAATGATCGTCGCCGGAGCCGTCCTGGCCTGGCTCCGGCACTCGCGATCGCATCCCGGAGCGTAGCATCGTGGAGAGACACACCCGCGCAGCGCTTCTCGCCGGCGCTTCACTGCTAGGTTGGTCGCTGTGGTGCTGGTGGCGGCTGCTCGCCCCCATCCAGTTTCGCAGCCTCAGCATCATCAACCTCGACCTCTACAATGAGGTCGTACCCCGACTCGAATTCGCGATCCGTTCTCTGCGCGCCGGGCACCTGCCATTGTGGAACCCCTATCAAGCATGCGGAACTCCATTTCTCGCAATTCAACAGCACGGATTGTTCTATCCTCTCAACCTCCCGCACATCCTCTTGCCTATCGGTGTCGCGCTCAGCGCCGTTGCGGTTATCCACTACGTCATCGCATTCTGGTCGACGTTCCTCTTGGCGCGTGACCTCGGCCTGTCAGTCGTTGCCGCGGTGATCGGTGGTGCCACCTTCAGTCTCGGTGGCGACATGGTCTGGCGGTTTTTTGGTCCGCCTCACCTTTACGCCATCACCTGGCTGCCGCTGCAACTGTTCCTCATCCGTCGACTCTGGCGAGGCGAGCGGCTCGCCCACAGCGCGACGTTGCTCGCGATCGTGTCCGCGCTGCAATACGTCGGCGGCTACCCGCAGTACAGCCTGTACGCCGCCTACATGATGGGGAGTTACATATTATGCTGCGTCATCACCGAACGAGATTTTATGATGATGCGAGCGATCGCCGTGCTCGGCGCCACCACCTTGGCAGCCGGGTTGAGCGCCGTGCAACTGTTTCCGTCGATGGAGCTGATGCTCGATAGTCCACGCCGACTCGGCACCCTGTCGAACTCGTTCCTCGCGGACGTCATTCCGCCCTGGGACGTGGTCGAAGGAATACTCCTTCACTCCCGCCCCCTGAGCGGTTGGGGGCGAGCGGCCTCGATCGGCATTGGTCCTCTCCTTCTCGCCATCACTGGATGGCGTCACTTGCCCCGATCGGATCGACTCTTCCTGCTCGCGTTGCTCATCGGCGCGCTCGTCTTTGGCGCCGTCGAGTTTCCCGGCCGACTCGAAATCTTGTCCTACGTACCAGGGGCGACTTGGTTCCGTCAGCCCTTTCGCGTCTTGGTCCTGGCCAGCTTGGCCCTCTCGTTGTTCGCCGCCGCGGGTGCGGACCAACTGTTGGCCGAGATCTCGACCACGGCCGTGCTGAGAGCGCTGGCCCCCGCACTCGCCGTCGTCGTCGCAGCGGCCGCGGCCTTCGTGGTCCGGGGTATGAACCCATGGCAACAGTACTGGCGCCTGGCCTGGATCGGCGCAGTACCGGCAGCCATCATTGCGTCGCGGTGGCGGCCCGCGACACGCGCGGCGTTGCTGACCATCGCCGTTGCTTCGGAGCTCGTGCTCATGCACCAGAACTTCATGGTGGTGCCGCACGTGGAACCCGATTTTTTGCCACACCCGGCACAGGCGATTGATTATCTGCACCGCTACCAAGGGCAGTGGCGAACCTATGTTGCGCAGACACCGAGTTCTTTCGCTAATCCGATTCGGCAGCCGCCGATCAAGCTCGGCATGAGTGCCGAACTGTACACGATTGCGGACTACGAGAATCTGTTTCCGGCGGCATACGCAGAATTCGGAGCGGCACTGCAAAAGTCGGTCGTGCCGGAGCCGGCGCAAGGTCAAGTCTATGCCAACGCCGATACGATCGACCGTCGGTTGCTCGACCTCACCGGTGCCCGCTTCATCTTGGCGTCGGCCGCAGCGCCGTTTCTCAACACGCCCGATGCGAGCTATCGCCTCTTGATGCAAGAGCCGGGATTTCGGCTGTACGAAAACCTCCAGGTGCTGCCCCGCGCGTTCGTCGTGCACGGCGTCGAATCTGTCCACAGTGTGACGGAGGCAATCCAGTGGTTGCGCGCCGGACACGCGGATCTCAAAACCGTCGCAGCAATCGAGCAACCCTTCGAACCGATGGCGAAGAACGACATCACAGGAGCGGGCGAAGCGGCGGCCAAAGGAGCGACCGAAGAAGCAGCATGGTTTGCACTCTACAAGCCGGAGTACGTCGTGATCGACTTCGAGGCGATGCAGTCGGGCTTTCTGATCCTCACCGATCAATTCACCTCGGGATGGCACGCCCGTCTCGACGGGCAGTCGGCAGCGATCTACCGCGCCGACGGTGTCTTTCGCGCGGTACAGGTAGAGGCCGGCACTCATCGACTCGAATTCACATACGCGCCACTGTCATTTCGTATCGGTGTGGCGATGTCGCTGGTCTCGCTGGCGGTTGCCGCACTAGTCCTGTGGCGTTCGTGGTAACGGAGGAGGCGCGGATGACCAATGACCGGGGATACTCAATGAACAAATCGCACGTTGAAGGCGGATGTCTGTGCGGCTCGATCCGCTATCAAGGTGAGGGCGAACCAAGCAACCTCACCTTGTACCACTGCCGCAGTTGTCGGAAGGCCACGGGGTCACCGATCATCGCGTGGGTGACCTTTCCGGCAAGCGGCTTCTCGTTTGTGTCCGGCACACCGACCGAGTACCGCTCGTCGCCCAAGGTTGTCCGTGCCTTCTGCGCAGCGTGCGGCACACCGCTCACGTATCGACACGCAAACTATCCGTCCTCAGTTGACGTGACCACGTGCAGCCTCGACGATCCCGAGTCGTTCGCCCCAACCGACCATACCTTCTTCAGCCATCGACTGCGCTGGCTGCGCGTCAACGATCATCTGCCGGCACGTTCCGATCGTTCGTGAACAGGCGTCTGCGCTTGTCGCGATCAGTCCTCGAAACGTGGTGGCCGCTTGTGCTTGCGAGCGGTGATCGCCTCTTGCAGGTTCTGCGTCGTCAGCCGCACGAGGAGTTGGTTGCGGTTCTCTAGATCGATGGCGGCCTCCAGGCTGCCGGTCTCGAGATTGGACCACAGCACTTTCTTCGTCATGGCGAGACCGTGCGGACTGTAGCCGCACATTTGCTCGGCGAGAGCGAGCGCTGTAGCGCGCAGTTCCGCATCCGGCACCACGCGTGACACGAGGCCGAGCCGCAGCGCCTCGGCGGCATCGACTTCGCGGCCGCTGAGGATGATGTCCCACGCGGGCGCCGCACCGAGCAAGCGCGGCAGCAACCAGCTCACGCCCAACTCGGTGCCGGTGAGGCCGTTGTTGATGCCGGCGCCGCGGAAGGTCGCCGACGCGCCAGCGATGCGAATGTCGGCGCCGAGCGTGAGGCACATGCCGCCACCGTAGGCCGGCCCATTCACCGCCGCGATCACCGGCTGCGGAATCGCGCGCAGCCTCGGCACCAGATTGGACATGAACTCCATCGCGCGAATCGCAATCCGCGCCATCGTAAGCCCCTCGCATCCCGGCGGCATCCCGTGATCTTCCAGGTCGAGGCCGGAGCAAAAGCCGCGGCCCGCGCCGGTCAGCACCGCGACCCAGGTGTCGTTGTCGGCACCGACTTCGTTGATTGCGTCGTAAAGCGGCACCACGGTGTCGAACGACATCGCGTTCAACCGCTCGGGACGGTTCATCACAATCAGGCTCACATGCGGGAGAGGTTTCTCGATACTCACGAACGACATGGCCGCCCGCTTTCCAGACGCCGCTGACCGTGTCAAGGATTGGACTGCGATGACGGAAGCGCGAACGAACCAAGCGGCGCGCAACAACGCGGCGTGGTGCGACGCGGTGTGTCGCGCCCACGGTCGACCGGGCGAGTTCTGGGACGGGATCTGGATCAACCGCCATGAAACACCTCGCTTCTATCCCAATGCGGTGACGCTGTCAGCCACAGCATCGGCCGCACAGCTTGAGCAGATCGATGATCTCACCCGAGCCCCGCTCGTGGGTGAGTGGGCAGTCAAAGACAGTTTTTGCACCCTCGATCTCGTTCCGCATGGATTCCGCGTTCTGTTCACCGCGGACTGGACCTGGCGACCGCCGTCGCGGCCGCGACCGAACGACGCGATTGCCGGCGCGCGTTGGGTGCGCATGCGCACCGCGGCAGATCTCGCGGCGTGGGAAGCGGCGCGGAGCGGCAAGCCCGCTACCGCAGACATCTTCCGACCGGCCCTCCTCGACGACGAGACCATCTCCGTGTTCGCTGCTTGTCGGGAAGGACGGATCGTCGCCGGCGGTATAGCGAATCGGACCGGGGAAGTTGTCGGTCTCTCGAACCTGTTTGTACCAGCGCACGATGGCGATGCGTTTCGCGCGGATTGTGTTGCCGCCGTGATTGCCGCGTTTCCGGATCTCCCTATCGTCGGCTACGAGCACGGTGAGGATCTCGCCACGGCCCGGGCCCTCGGTTTCGAAACAGTCGGACCGCTGAGAGTGTGGGTGCGGGCGTTGACCTCCGACTGAGCGCTCGCCCTCTTGCTCACGACTCGCGCGTGCGGCCGGTTGCGACGGCGGCTTGTCGTAGAGCTGCTGTCGCTGCGCGCAGCTCCGGAGCGTCAGCCAACTGTTCCACTGATACGGGCATGCGCCAGTTCCAGTTCTGATTGCTCGGCGTGTCGGGTACGTTGATGCGGTCCGGCCACCCAAAGAGATCCTGGATCGGAAGGATCACGAGTGCGGAACCTGCTTCGTACAGGCTCGCGATGATGCGCGAGTACACCGCCGCGGCGAGCGTGGGTGATTCGACATTCGCGGCGATACCCAACGCGGCCAGCGCGGCCGTGCGATCAGCCGGGGCGAGTCCTCTCCACCACTCGACGAGCGTGCCGGTGTCGTGCGTACCGGTGGTTGCAACCGACAACTGATCGTACGTACGCGGATCGCAGAACGTACCGTTCGCCCGCTCCCAGCGGAACACCTTGTAGCCGGGAATCCCACGACGATGCAGCGTCGCACGCACCCAATCAGGCACGGTGCCAAGGTCCTCCGCGATCGGCACTGCGTCTCCGCTGGCTTCAATGACGGCGCTGAGAAACGCCTCGCCCTGCTGTTGTTGCTCGGGTTCGGCGGCCGGAACGAACCCGCGCGGCCGAGCGGGGTCATGCGGGATCGCGTAGCTGCGGAAGAAGCCGATGATGTGATCGATGCGAAAGAGATCGTAGAGCGTCGCCGCGTGCTGGGCGCGGCGACGCCACCACGCGAAGTTGGTCGCGCGTACGCGTGGCCAATTGTACATCGGCAGGTTCCAGCTCTGTCCGGATTCGCTGAAGTCGTCGGGCGGCGCACCGACCGAGCAGGTGGGATCGAACTCATCTTGCCGCGCCCACACGTCGGCGCTGTCGCGCCCGATGACGAACGGCAGATCGCCCATCAGCCGCACCGCCTGCGCCGCCGCCGCGCGGCGCACGCGCTGCCACTGCTCGGCCGCTTGCCATTGCACGTAGCGGA
Source organism: Deltaproteobacteria bacterium (assembly GCA_016178705.1). Taxonomy (NCBI): domain Bacteria; kingdom Pseudomonadati; phylum Myxococcota; class Myxococcia; species Deltaproteobacteria bacterium. Next base: position 113,134 of record JACOST010000019.1, read on the forward strand.
AGAACTCGATGCGCGCCGCCAAGCGAGCCGCCGCTTGCGCCAACGCCTGCGGTTCGCGCCGCTTCAACGCTTCGGGCCACTCCTCCCAGGCACTCGCGCCAAACGACTCTTTCAACGCTTGATAGAGCGCGTAGTCGTCGAGCCAATCGCGATTGGTGTCGAGGAACGTCCCCAATCGCTTCCGCGCGGCGGACCGTCCCGTGCTTTGAAATGTATCGAAGGCCTCCGCGAGCGCTTCTAGCTTGGCCGCGCGGATGGCACTGCGCGGCAGCGGTCCGGTGTCGCCGTCGATCGGTACAACGCTCGGCGCATGCGGGACGGCGTGCAGACTGAGGTAGAGGGGGTCGATGGCGAACGCGCTGAGCGCGTTGTACGGACTCGCCTCGCCGGGCACGGTCTCGGTGATCGGCAACAGTTGTACGACACGCTGCCCAAAACTGGCGGCCCACTTCACTAGCGGCACGAGATCGAGAATCTCGCCGATGCCGGCGTCGCGGCCGCTGCGCAACGAAAACAGCGGAACCACGAACCCCGCGCAGCGATCGTACGGCGATGGTCGCGGCATTGAATCAGGCTCAGTCGTCCCGGTGGTGCGCGGAGAAGATTCGTCCCGTCATCGTGTCCGCCTCGAAGAACGGCGCGACCCTACAGCGCGGCGCGCGCGAGGGTCAAGCTGCACCGAGGCGGCCGCGGGCGTGCTTTCAATTCCTCGCCGCCTCCGCTACACCCGCACGCAGTCAACCAACTCTGGAGGTGAGCGATGAGTGTTGCCATCGTCTGTACCGCGCTGCTTGGTCTGCTGGTGTTTGCCCTCGGCTTCGCCGTGTCGGCGACGCGCGGCTCAACCGGCACCAACTTCGGTTACAAGCCCGACCCTGCCGACCGGCTCTACAAACTCGTCCGCGCGCACGGCAACGCGACCGAGTACTGCCCGATGATGGCGATCCTGATTCTCCTCATCGGCGCGCACCAGCCGTCGACGTGGATGATATGGACGTTCGTCGCAGCCACCGCACTGCGCTACTGCCACGCGGCGGGGATGATCCTGTCTCCCACGCTGGACAAACCCTACCCGTTACGCTTCGTCGGCGCGCTCGGGACCTACCTTGCCGGCTTCGCACTCGTCGTTGCGGCACTCATGGCGTGACCCGATCGTCGACAGTGAGCCGTCCGCAATGAGCAGCCAGACCCAGAGCGACTGGACTCCGCTGCTGCCGCGCGAGCCGCTGACCATCCCTCCCGATTTCATATGGGGCGTCGCGTCGTCCGCGTTTCAATCGGAGGGCGGCGAAGTCCCGAACGACTGGGTCGCAGCTGCGCGCGCGGGACGCGTCCCGGGGAATCCTGGCAACGGCTTCTGGAATTGCTTCGCCGACGACTTTGCGCAGGTCGCGGCGCTCGGTGTTCGTCACTATCGGCTTTCAGTCGAGTGGAGCCGCGTCGAGCCCGAACGTAGACGCTACGATGAAGTCGCGCTCGACCGTTACCGCACCATGTGCGACGCCGCTGTCGCGGCTGGACTCACGCCGTGGGTCAATCTGTTTCATTTCACGCATCCGCTTTGGGTTGCTGAATCGGGCGGGTTGCAGAACGCAGCCAATCGCGACGCGTTCGTTCGCTACGTCGACCGCGTCGCCCGCGCACTCAGCGGGCACGCGCGACACTTCCATACACAGAACGAGTCGATGGTGTACGTGCTGGCGTCATACTTCTTGGGCGAGAACCCGCCGTTCGTGCGCGATCCCGCCATCGCCTACGAGATGGCGCGCCACGTCCTGTGGCTGCACGCCAGCAGTTACGCCGTGCTCCATGAGATCGTAGCCGACGTGACGGTGGCTACGATCGAAGTTTATTTGCCGTTGATCGCCGAGACCGCGGCGTTTGCGCCCGCCGTGGAACTCTTCGACCGGTGGTACCACGGTGCGCTGTTGCAGGGGCTCGCCTCGGGCATCATTGACCTTCCGGGACGAGATCCAGAGACGGTCCCCGCCTTGCGCGGCGCCGTCGACCTCTACGGCTTCAACTACTATTCGGCATCGTCGCTGGGCCCAAACGGAGTTGGGACATATGCCGAGCATGCCACCGCTCCGACCGACACGATGGGACGAAAGGTCTGCCCCGAATTCCTGGAGCGCGGGCTGACGCGCGTGGCCGCCGCCCTTCCCGGCGTGCCGCTCGTCGTCACCGAGAACGGCTGCCCAACTCGCGACGAAGCCTTCCGCATCCGCTACCTCGCCGCGCACCTGGCGGCTCTGCTCCGCGCGCGTGACGGCGGCGTCGACGTTCGCGGCTACTTCCACTGGACCGCGGTCGACAACTACGAATGGCATCACGGTTTCAGTGACGCCCGCTTCGGCCTCATCGGCTTCGATCCGGTCACGCTGCGGCGTCAAGTGAAGGACTCTGGCCGTTGGCTGGCGCGCGTGATCGCATGCGGCCGACTCGACCCCAGCGACTGGCCGAGTTGATGCAGACCACGGGATTTGGAACCGGCGTCTCGTGCTCCCGTCGGCGCCTGGCCGCGCGCATCGGCACCTTCATCGCTGCTGCGTTGATCGCAAGCGCATCACGCTTCAGCCGCGCGGCCGAGATCGAAGGCGTGACCTTCAGCGATCGCGTCGAGACGCACGGCACCGTGCTGCGGCTCAACTGCACCGGCTTGTTGCGCTACATGGTTGTCATCAAGGGCTACGTGGCGGCACTTTATCTGGCACCAGGCGAGCAGCCCGACGAAGTGTTGTCGGACCTCTCCAAGCGACTTGAGATCAACTACTTCTACGCAATCAAAGGCCTCGACTTCACCGAGGCAACGGATCGCGGGATCGCCGCCAACGTGGATGCCGCGACGGCTGCACGCTTGCGGCCGCGCATCGATCAATTGAACGCGCTCTACGAGGACGTGCGACCGGGCGACCGCTATTCGCTCACCTATGTGCCGGGAGCCGGTACGGAACTCGCGCTCAATGGAACGCCGAAGGGCACGATCGCGGGCGCCGACTTCGCTGCGGCGCTGTTTGCAATCTGGCTTGGGCCACATGCACTCGACGACTCGCTGAAGTCGCAGCTCCTTCATTGCTCCTGAGCTACCGCGCGTGATTCGGCCTATGAGGGATGCGCCGCCGGCTATGGTCCGTTTGATCAATTTCGGAGCCTTCTATCTTGGTTGGTTCGCCTGCGTCGTGGGCGCCGCGCGCGGCTTGCCCTTGGCGGGACCGGCGGTCGTGGTGGCGTTGATCGCCGTGCACCTGCTGTTGGCACCGCATCGTGTCGGCGAGTTGCGTCTGATCGCGGCCGTCGGCGCGCTCGGTTTTTTGATCGACAGCGTGCAAGCCGCATTGGGTGTCTTCACCTTCGCCGGTCAGCCCGGAGTCTGGCTCTGTCCCCTGTGGCTAGCGTCGCTGTGGCTGATCTTCGCGACGACGCTGAACGGTTCGATGAATTGGTTGACAGGTCGCTATGCGCTCGGCGCCGCACTCGGTGCGATCAGCGGCCCGCTGAGCTACTGCGCGGCGGTCCGGATCGGCGTGATCGAATTTCCGAGCATGGCCATGAGTGTGACCGCGCTCGCAGTGGTGTGGGCACTGACGGTGCCGACGCTCTTGTTGCTGCGTGATCGGATCACGCTGCCACCCGCCGTGGCGCTACCGGTACGGTGAGATCGCTACTGATTTGCCGATTCGCGACGTAGTGCGCGAAAGTGCCGACCAGTCGTCTGTTCCAAGCCCAATCAAAGGAGAAGCCTTGAGCCCGATCCGCGCCGCTTCCCGGGATGCGCGTTGGCTGGCGCGGAGCCGCTATGGGCGGACCGACTGGCGAATGAGGTGGGCCAGGCTATTGATAAACGCGGTGATGGCGTTCTGATCAACCGCCAAACCAGGCGCCGTATCGGCCGGAGCCGTGGGTGTCCGGGTGGGTCGACGCGTTGGCGTCCGCGTGGGTCGTCGCGTTGGCGTGCGTGTTGGCCGCCGCGTTGGTGTGCGTGTCGGCCGGCGGATGCTACCGCGGGTTGGGGTGCGCGTGGGTATGCTGGTTGTCGTTCGCGTGGCAAACCGCGCTCCGGCTGGCGTGGGTGTGCGCACCACCAACGCGGTCGCCGTTGGGGTCGGGGTCGACGAGGTAGCGCCGCTGCTGGAGGTCACCGGGGTTGGGGTTGGAGTGGCGGCAATCACCGCTGGCGCGCGGTCGGGATACATGAAGGTAACCGCGGCGATGTCGTCGCTACCCAGGCCGGCGCAGCGGCCGTCGAAGTGTGCGGTGGCCGCCATTGTGGCACTGCTATCGGTGGCGTGCCCCAAGCCGATGGCGTGCCCCAATTCATGCGTGGCCACTTCCGCCAGATTGCACGTGGTCCAGAATGGACAGTTCTCCCACCCGTTGTTGAACATCACCTTCCCGGTCACGATCTTGTGAAACGTCGTGCCGCTGACCTCGGTGGTCTCCCATGAACTGCAGTAGCTGCCCACCGCCAGGACGCCCCCGCAGTTCACCGGGTCGGTGACTTCGTTGTACGGGTCGTTGAAGATCAGTCGGCTGCCGCCCCCACACCCCGCGAGCGGCATCGGGTCCATCAACCCGCCGTCTCCGAGCTGCAGATTCGTTCCCGCCACAGTCGACCACGCCGCGAACGCTTGGTTCAGCGCCATGCGCGAGTCGGCGGGGCCGATCGCCATATCGCCGGTGCGATCGATCTGAAACGCCACCACCTGCCCCGCATCCGGCTCGAACCAGCGCGCCGGCGTGCCCAGAAACGTGAACGCGCTGAGCTGTTGCTGGCGTACGCGCTGCGTGAGTTCCGCCGGCTGCATGACGATTGCCGGGCCGTACGCGCTGCTTGCCGACGGCCCGCGGCGGGCAATGCGGGCAATCACTTCGTCCAACTCAAGCGTCTCGGGTTGCGGGTTGGTTTCGACGTGCCCCGTGTGACGATCGAGCACGGTCACGCCGCTGCCATATGACCGGCGCACCAAGCGCTGGCGTCTGCCGGCGTGGAGCGTGTACTTGCCCATCGCCATACTGGTAGTGCGCAAGGTGCCATCGACGTTTTGACTGACGAACACCAGCACCCGCTCCCCGACGTGGTACTGCGGGCTGCCGTAAAGGCGTTCGCTGCGACCCGGCAGTTCTCCCCCCGCCTCGCGGAGCACCAATTCGCCTGCGGGCAGACTGCCCGCGACGATCGCGCTCGGCGTCAGATGCACGTAGGTCTGCACGCCGCCGGTGGCGTCATTCGCCGCGGCTTCGATCCCGCTCACCGTGCCGGTCACCACGGCCACTGATTGCGCCGCCAGCTCGCTCTCGTCTTGCAGCACGAACGTCGTCGCCTTCGTCCGCGCAGAGATGAGGAGCAGACTGATGGAGCACCCGAAAAGCCAACCCAACCGCACACGCATGATGGATGCGAGTTGAGCGAGCGCTGTGCCACGCACCACGCGCCAATCGTGTCGTCACGCTTTGATCGCAGCCGTAGAGGATCTCAACGTTCACTTGTCGGCATAGCATCGAGCCGCCATTTCCATGTCACCACCATCTTCGTCTGGGCCTATTTCAACACGGCGTGCGCACTAGAATGCCGCGTGCACAATGCCTCCGCACATGCCAGGGCGAGTCGGACACGCATGCGTAGTCACGACGCATACGCCATGCGGATTTGTCGGTTTCCGCGAGCCCTACCGAAGGGACAGAGCCAAGGGTGGCGTCGCGCGTGCATGAGGTTCCAAGGGCCGGGCCGCAGGGAAGGTCCTCGCACCGCGTCGCAAGCTTGAACCGCGCGCTAGGCATAGAAATGCGCGGCGCGTCGCCGCCTGATGTGGACAGAGACCAGGGTCTAGGTAGGAGTGGCCCGGGACGCTGGCACGGCAATCAACGCGCGCGCGCCCCGGGCCAAATCAGCGGGTTGGCTCAATCGCTGCGATCGATAAACAAGGTGCGGCGGTTCACCAACGCCTTGGCGTTGTAGCGCCCTTCCCAGCACAGGCCGTTGTTGTTTTTGAGTTGCACGATCACCTGGTGATCTTGGTCCAGCGGCAGATCGGGGATGTAGGTGTTGACCCCGCGCGCGATGTAGAGCAGCCGCGCCTTCCCATCCTCCCCTTTGCTCAGACTCACCAGGCGCGCCCCGTTGTTCACCCCGTGAGGATCGAGGTAGCGATAGCCGCTTCGCGTCGACCGCCAACACGGCCGCGCCTGGTTGCAGTCGCTCAGCGCAGGGAGGTTGCTGCCCAGCACGAACGATGGGATGTCCCCGATCGAGTCATACATGCACAGATTGTAGATCGTCGAGTTGACCGGGTCGCCAAACTCCTCCTTGGTTGTAGCCGCACCCTGGTTCCATAGCCAGATGATCCCATCGAAGCGGCTGTCCGAGAGATCGCGGAGCAGCAGCAGCGAGTGCTTCACCTTCGTCACGGAACGACATCCCGACAGCGGCGATACGGGGCAGAAGTCTTGAATCTCGACCCGCGGCGTCCGCGTCGGCTTGCGGGTGCGCGTACGAGTCGGCGTAGGCGTCCGTGTGATCGTGATCGTGGGGGTCACCGTGGGAGTGACTGTCACTACCGTCGCTGTCGGTGCCGGTTGATCGCAGGCGGCGCCGATGAATCCAGCCGTGCACGTACAGCCACCTGTCCCGGTCAGGCCGTCACTACACACTCCGTGGTCATTGCACGCAGTCGCTGCGCCACCCGGGCACGGGGCACAACTCGAACCGAAGTAACCAGCCGCACATTGATCGCAGTTCGTCCCCACAGATCCGGTCGTGCAGACACACGTGTGACTGTTGATCCCATCGACACACGCTCCGCCGTGCTGACACGGGTTGGGGCTGCAGTCGTCGATGTTCGTCTGACAATTCGACCCCGAGAATCCTGTGGGGCAGGCGCAGGTGTAGCTGTTGATGCCGTCGGTGCAGACGCCGCCGTTGAGGCACGGATTCGGGCTGCAGTCATTGATGTTGATCTGGCAGTTCGTGCCGGTGAAGCCCGCAGTGCACTGGCAACTGTAGCCGTTCACGCCGTCGATACACGCCGCACCATTCTGACAGGGGTTCGGGGCGCAGTCGTTGACGTTCGTCTGGCAGTTGGTCCCCGTGTACCCGCTTGCGCACGTGCAGGTGTAGCTGTTGATACCATCGGTACAGACGCCGCCGTTGAGACACGGACTCGGGCTGCACTCGTCGATGTTGGTCTGACAGTTGGCGCCGGTGAAGCCCGCCGGGCACTGGCAGGTGTGGCTGTTGATGCCGTCGACGCACGTACCACCGTTCTGACAAGGATTCGGTGCGCAGTCGTCGACGTTGGTCTGGCAGTTGACGCCTGCATAACCCGTGGCACAGGTGCAGGAGTAGCTGTTGATGCCGTCAGTGCAAGCGCCGCCGTTGAGACACGGATTCGGGCTGCAGTCATTGATATTGGTCTCGCAGTTGGCGCCACCGAAGCCGGCTGGGCATTGGCAGGAGTGGCTGTTCACCCCGTCCACGCACACGCCACCGTTCTGACATGGATTCGGCGAGCAATCGTCGATGTTGGTCTGACAATTGGCGCCAGCGTAGCCGACTGCGCACGTGCAGGTGTATCCGTTGACCAGGTCGGTGCATTGGCCACTGTTGAGGCACGGGTTCGGATCACAGTCGTTGATGTTGCTCTCGCAATTCTGGCCGGTGATGCCGGCGGGACAGTGGCAGGTGTAGCTATTGACTCCGTCGGTGCACGTCCCACCGTTCAGACACGGATTCGGCGCGCAGTCGTCGATGTTGGTCTGGCAGTTCACACCCGTGAACCCTGCCGGGCACTGGCAGGTATGGCTGTTCACGCCGTCGACACATGCACCGCCGTTCTGACACGGGTTCGGGCTGCAATCGTCAATGTTCGTCTGACAGTTGGTCCCCGCGTAACCCACTGCACAGGTGCAGGTGTACCCGTTGACTTGGTCGGTGCACAGGCTGCCGTTGAGGCACGGGTTGGGACTGCAGTCATTGATGTTCGTCTCGCAGTTCGCGCCCGTGAACCCGGCCGGGCACTGGCAGGTGTGGCTGTTCACGCCGTCGACACACGCGCCGCCGTTCTGACATGGATTCGGTGCGCAGTCGTCGATGTTGGTCTGACAATTGGTTCCCGCGTAGCCCGCTGCGCACGTGCAGGTGTACCCGTTGACTTGATCGGTGCACTGGCCGCCGTTGAGGCACGGGTTGGGAGCGCAATCATTGATATTCGTTTCACAGTTCGCGCCGGCGAACCCGGCCGGGCACTGGCACGTGTAGCTGTTCACGCCATCGACACACGCGCCGCCGTTCTGACATGGGTTCGGCGCGCAGTCGTCGATGTTGGTCTGACAATTCGAACCCGAGAACCCGGTTGCGCAGGTGCACGTGTAGGCGTTCACCCCATCGGTGCACACGCCACCATTCAGGCACGGATTAGGGGCGCAATCGTTGATGTCGATCTCGCAGTTCGCACCGGCGAAGCCGGCCGGACACTGACAGGTGTGACTGTTCACCCCGTCAACGCACGCGCCGCCGTTCTGACATGGATTCGGCGTGCAGTCGTCGACGTTCGTCTGGCAGTTGGCCCCCGTGTACCCGCTTGGGCACGTACAGGTGTAGCTATTCACTCCGTCCGTACAACCCCCGCCGTTCTGACACGGGTTCGGGCTGCAATCGTCGATGTTGATGTCGCATCCGGCTCCGCTGAAGCCAGGCACACACGCGCAGGCACCGGTGCCGCCTTCGCCGTCACTGCACGTGCCTTGACCGTTGCAGGGATTGCTGGCGCCCCCCGGGCACTGTTGAGCGCACCCTGCACCGAAGAAACCCGCGTCGCAGGTGTTACCGAACTTCACCGTGGCGATCGAGTCGGAGCCCAAATCGAACTCGTACGGATTGGTGGGGGTGGTGTTGCGCCAGCCAGTTTGGAGATCTTCTTGAACGCGGTAGTGCCCCGGCGGCAAATCGGAGAACACAACTTGCCCGCCGCTGGTCATTCCCTCGTTGAGCGGAATCCAGTTTCCGTTCACCAACCGCTGTAGCGTGATACGCCAGCCATCCAGGAACGCCTCGCTCCCCTCCTGAACGCCATTACCATTGGTGTCATCGAACTTCTGCACCACGATCACGGAATAGATGATGTTGCCGAACACCGCCTGCTGAGCCCCGTTGGCCGCCAGCACCAACCACTGCGACGCCTCCGTCGTATTGTGCCAGTCTTGGTGTCCAGCCACCGGCGTCGGAAACACTTCATCGACGCGGTAGCATCCCGCCGCCCGGCTGCCAAAGCTCGCGTCGCCGTTCGAGTTGGTGGTAGCCGACGTCACGAAGGAACAGGGTGAGGCGCACCCCGCGCTACACAAGAGAAGGTTCATCGCCCAGTTTGAAAGGTTGGGCTCATCGGGGCCCTGAACCGTGTCGGCATTCGCATCGAGGAACTTGTGGGCCAGAATCGTCCCGCCCACGACCCATTGCTTGGTCGCATTCGCAACCACGGTGGCGGTCGTGGGGGTTGCCAGTACGAGCTTCTGCTTGCCAGTGACGACCGGTTCGAAGACCGTGCCGGCCGGGAGTGGTGCCGTGAACGTCGCGGTGATGTTGGCCGTGCCCGCAGTACCCGCCGTGTTGGTTACAGTGAACGACGCGCTGCCGCTCGCATCGGTGACGGCAGTGGTTGCGCTGAGCTGGCCAAAGCTAGTGCTGAGGCTCACCGTCTGATTGGCCACCGGATCTCCACCATTCATGACGCTGATCGTCAGCGTGTGGACGCTGTTGCCGGGCAATACATTGACCGCTGATGGCGGGTCGAGGGTCATCTGCGGAACGTCAGCCTGCGGATCAGGATTCGCCGGCACACTGTTGATGATGGCTTGAACTCGACTTGCGTGAGAGTCGGTCGTGACGAAACTATCTGAGAAGTACCACACCGCCGCTTGCCGCGACGCGTTCTCGGAGTTGCTCAATGTATTGTTTGGACCGAAGCCGTGATTGAGCAGCCACGTGATTTGGGCGGTCGTCGGACCGCCAGCGTTGAAGCAATCGCCCACGGAGATGTGATTCAGCAGGTTGATACAGAACGAGGGAACGTTCGTCTGGCTGCCGATCGTAGCGAAGATAACGCCCGCAAATCCGATGCGCTGGTTCGGGACGCCATTGATCGTACCGGTCACAGCTTCGCCGTGCCCCACCCCAGTCAGTTCGCCCGTGTTTGTCCCCGGACAAGCTGCGTGTGCCCGCACCGGAAGCACGAAGGCGAGCCCAGCCGTCGCAACCATCACGCCGAATACAACACGCAGACTGTGTTTCATCTTGTCCCCCTCTTCACAAAACACATGCGAGCTTCGCCCGTCGGCGACTTAGTCTGAGCCCGACACGAGATCCGCGCCCCGTGCGTCTACCGCTCAGGCTGCGCGTCGCCGTCGCACTTGGCATCGCGGTGCGGGCCCGGTGTCGGAGTCGGGTTGATCACTGCCTGCGCAGAGGTCTGCGTCAGCGTCAGCACCGCCAACAGCAAGAGCGCCCCAGCGGTGGTGCGCAGCCAACGCCGACGCGCGCTGGGGTGAGTCGTAACCGTGTGGTCTTTCATTTTCCCCTCCGAGCCCTCCGGTCGCCTTGAGCAATTTTCGGCAGCCGCGCGCGATTGTCAGTTGTTCGAGCGGCCCAGTTGCTCCAGTAGTGGGCGCCATTCACGGAGGCGCGAACAATCCGTGAATCCAATCCTTTCGCAAAAACTTCGACGCGCTGTTCATCGAGAGCGAGAACGGCTTCCAGCTCACGCGCGGTGAGATCCAGCGACTGCTTCACGCAGATAGCGGCCGGATTCTCATAAAACCCCCGACGGAACTCGCCATCCGTCAGCAAACGCCCCAGCAATCCCTCCACCGTGCGTTGGCTCATCACATCATCCTCCCCCTAAACGGTACGCCTCCCATCGTTGTTCGCGCCGATTTCAGTCCGCACTTCAATCGCTGCGATCGACAAACAAGGTGCGGCGGTTCACCAGCGCCTTGGCATTGTAGCGCCCTTCCCAACACATGCCGTTGCTGTTCTTGAGTTGCACGATCACTTGGTGATCTTGGTCCAGCGGCAGAGCCGGGATGTAGGTGTTCACCCCGCGCGCGATATACAGCATCCGCGCCTTCCCATCCTCGCCTTTGCTCAGCGTCACCAAGCGCGCCCCATTGTTCAACCCATGGGGATCGAGGTAGCGATAGCCGCTCTTGGTCGATCGCCAACACGGCCGCGCCTGGTTGCAGTCGCTCAGCGAGGGGAGATTGCTGCCGAGCACCAGCGACGGGGTATCCCCGATCGAGTCATACATGCACAGATTGTAGACCGTCGAGTTGACGGGATCGCCAAACTCCTCCTTCGTCGTGGCCGCGCCGTGGTTCCATAGCCAAATGATTCCATCAAAGCGGCTGTCCGAAAGATCGCGCAGTAGCAGCAGCGAGCGTTTCGCTTTCGTCACGGAACGACAGCCCGACAGCGGCGACACGGCGCAGAAGTCTTGAATCTCGACCCGCGGTGTCCGCGTCGGCTTGCGGGTGCGCGTGGGAGTCGGCGTCACCGTCGGCGTGACCGTGATCGTGGAGGTCTCCACCGGCGTACTGGTCGGCACCGTTACTGTCGGTGCCGGTTGATCACAGGCGGCGCCGATGAATCCGACCGTACACGTACAGCCACCTGTCCCGGTCAGGCCGTCACTACACACTCCGTGGTCATTGCACGGAGTCGCCGCGCCACCCGGGCACGGGGCACAACTCGACCCGAAGTAACCGGCCGCACATTGATCGCAGTTCGTCGCCGTAAAGCCGGCCGGACATTGGCACGTGTAGCTGTTCACGCCCCCAGTACACACACCGCCGTGCTGACACGGATTTCCCGTGCCGTTGCACGTTCCGCTCGTACACGTATCGGTCGGTGTACAAGCATTGCCGTCGTCGCAGGAGGTGCCATTGCCTTTCGCCGGATTCGAACACACTCCAGTGCCCGTGTCGCACGTTCCAACGTTGTGGCACTGGTCCAGCGCCGTGCACACCACCGGGTTGCTACCGGTGCAAGTGCCGGCTTGGCAGGTGTCGGTCTGGGTACAGGCGTCAGCGTCGTCGCAGGAGGCGCCGGTGTTGGGCGTCTGCACGCATGCATCCGTCATCTCGTCACAGGATACCGGGTTACAGGCATCCACCACGAACTGGCTTCGTAGTGTCAGGTTGTCGATCCGGAAGCCCTTGCCAGCGGTGGCGGGTGCGGCCGTGCCACCGGTCCGGAAGAGCACCGAATCAACCGTCCGGCTGACCTCGGACGGAAGCGACTCGTCGACCCACCGGAAGTAGTCCTCCCAGCTGGTTCCCGTGTGCAGCAGGACGCCGTCCACGTAGACCTTCACGATGTCGTTGTGAGGTCCCTCCAACGTGTCGAGTGTGATCTTAATTGTGTGCGGCACGGTCCGATCGAGTCCAGTCGCCACAGTCGTCAGATAGAAGCCATCCGAACCCGAGCGTCCGTCAACATGGTTGGAGTTGCTGCCGAACGGTGCGAAATCCTGGTAGTCGTAGAAGTTGACCTCGAGCCCGCTTGGGGTGTCCTTCATCTGCACCCAGCTCATCCGAGCGCCGTCGCCGCGGTCGGGGCTTGCGACCACGGATAGACCGGGCTGCTCGGCACCGGGCACCGTCGAGGCAAAGCTCCATTCCGCTTCGAAGTGCGGCCGACGGACCCCGCCCGACAGACCGCCGTTGTTTGCCGTCGTCTCGCCCACTTCGTCCGACAGCGACTTCGAGAAAGTATGGTCGCTGAAGCACCCGCTCGTGACGGCGTTCGAGATCCGCAGGCTCTGGGCGCCGAAGCCGTTGGTTCCGCCGCTGCTACTCACCGCGTGGTCGTAAACCGCGCAACCGCTACCCGCCGCGCCGGTGCTGCTCCAGCCGTCCTGACCGTTGATCGTCCCGGTCGTATATGTCGGACCCTCGAAGTCCATGGCCACGGTGTCGGCGCTGGCGCAGTCGCGCGCACTACCGCCGCCGCAGACACCGGCGCTGCAGACGCTGCCGACGGTGCAGAATTGACCGTCCTCGCAACCGGCGCCGTCTGCCGGCGGAGTGCCGGCGACGCAAGCGCTGCCCCCCACACCGCAGGTCTCAATCCCGTTGCAGTCGTTACCATCGCTGCACTGCGCGTCCGATGTGCAGGGCTCGAAGTCGTAGGTGGTGCTGCCGCTCGTTGTGGTGATGGTGAACGCGTCGACGTTGCCATCGAAGGTTGTCCAGCCGCCGCCGCCCTTGAAGAAGAGATACCCGATCCCAACGCGCAAGCCGGCATTTGGGTACATGGTGAGCACTTGAGACCAAGTGCACGGTACGGCTTGCGGGCAGGCAATCGAACCTTCGAGCACATTCCCCACGATCGCCGCCCCACTCATCCACCACTTGCCGGCGAGGGGACTCCATGTCTGCCACGTGTTCTGAACGACCGTTCCGCCGATGCCGGGAGCCAAGTAGGGCTCGAACACCAAACGCCCTTGGAAGGTCGTCGTGCTGTCCGAGAGGTCGTAGTCCATGTCGAACTGAAGCGCGAGGGCCAGGTTGTTCCCCGCATCGACCGAACTCCGGTACGTGCTGTACTGCAGGCCGGTGATCTGACTGAGTGAAGTGCCGGCATACCCAGCCGTCGCGATGAGTTCGCGTGAGCCACTGTTGACCAAGCTGATGCGGGCACTCCCCACGCTTAAGGGGGCTGTCGCGGGTCCAAATGCCAGCGCTCCGGTCGCAGAGCCGCTCTCCGTGAAGAATCCCCATCCCTGCATGTTGGCTGGAGTCACGGTCACCGTGGCGCCTTGGGTGGCTTGCGCTGCGACCATCACCGACAAGAGCGCGGCGATCAGCGCAGATCCCCAACGTTCACTGCGCGTCAACATCGTCTCCTCCCGGAGGAGTCGCGCGGAGGCACGGCATCTTCCGCCCTCTGCGCGCCACGTTGCCACGACAGAATCTGGGGCGCTGGTTCGCTTCAGCGCAAGACTCGTTCTGCTCATTTGCCCTCCCTTGAGTTTCGGCCGACCCACGTCCCTTCGTGCGACGCGGAACTCAAGATTCACTGGGGTTGCTAGACCCAGTGCCCCCAACAGACATCACACAGCAATTGCGTCGCCACCTGCCCTGTACGTGGGGGCAATTTTTTTATGCTCGGTAAATCAAATATCTATACTGAGTTCGTCCAGCGAACCCTGCCGACCAACCGCTTGGCTTCTGGCTCATCCCAACCGAAGCGGCGGATGACAGCCACGGTAGTTGGCTGCGGTGACGTGTGCAGTGCTCGACGAGTCAGTATCTGAAGCGTGAGATTTGAACCCCCCAGACCCCTGTGGTAACTCGGCCGCATGCCACTGAGCGCCGAAGATGTTCGTCACATTGCACTCCTGGCGCGTCTGGATCTGAGCCCGGACGAGGAGCGCGCGTTTGCCGCACAGCTCGATCACATCCTGACCCACTTCGAGAAACTCAAACAGCTCGACACCGATCACGTCGAACCCACTGCGCACATCGTCGCCATCGACACTCCGTTCCGTGACGACGTCGTGGTCAACACATCGGCCGTTGACGCCCTGCTGACCAACGCTCCGGCCCGCGACGGCCGCTTCTTCAAGGTGCCGAAGATCATCGAGTAACCGCCGCTTCGTTCACGCAACGAGCACACCAACATGGCTGAGCTGTTTCGATTGACCATCGATGAAGCGCGCGCCGCGCTTGCCCGACGCGAGCTGTCTTCGGTGGATCTCACGCGGGCCGTGCTCGCTCGAATTGAAGCCACCGAGCCGAGGGTGCAGTCGTTCATCACGATATCAGCCGACCATGCGTTGGCGCAGGCGCACATCGCTGACGAACGACTCGCACGTGGTGACGCGCCGGCACTGTGTGGCATTCCACTCGCGATCAAGGACATCATTCTTACGCAGGGCATCCGCAGCACCGCGGGCTCGAAGATCCTCGACAACTTCGTCCCTCCTTACAACGCTACCGTGACGCAGAAACTCCTCGACGCCGGCGCCGTCTGCGTTGGCAAGGCGAATTGCGACGAGTTCGCGATGGGATCGTCGACCGAGAACTCGGCGCACGCCGTCACCCGCAACCCATGGAACCTGCAACGCGTTCCCGGCGGTTCGTCGGGCGGCTCGGCGTCAGCCGTCGCCGCCGGACAGTGCCTCGGAGCGCTCGGAACAGATACCGGCGGGTCGATCCGTCAACCGGCTGCGTGCTGCGGCGTCGTCGGGATCAAGCCGACGTACGGCCGCGTCAGCCGTTACGGCGTCGTAGCCTATGCATCGTCGCTCGACCAAGTCGGACCGCTCGGCAAGACCGTCGCCGACTGCGCGCACATTCTCAACGCGATTGCCGGCCACGACTCGCGCGATTCGACTTCGGTCAATCGACCCGTCCCCGACTTCCACGCCGCACTCACCGGCAACCTCAAGGGGCTGCGGCTCGGCCTGCCTAAGGAGTACTTCGTCGAAGGCATGCAGCCAGAAGTGGGCGAGGCGGTACGCCGTGCCGTGCGTCATCTCGAATCGCTCGGCGCCACCGTCGACCAGATCTCGTTGCCGCACACTGAGTACGCGATTCCCGCGTACTACTTGATCGCGACTGCTGAGGCGAGCTCGAACCTCTCACGCTATGATGGCATCAAGTACGGCTTCCGCGGCAAGGGTGACGCATTGCTCGACATGTATCGGCGCACGCGCGCCGAGGGCTTCGGCGCCGAAGTGAAGCGTCGCATCATGCTCGGCACCTACGCGCTCTCGACCGGGTACTACGATGCCTACTACCTCAAGGCGCAGAAGGTACGCACGCTGATTCGCAACGACTTCCTGAAGGTCTTCGAACACTGCCACGCCATCGTCAGCCCAACCGCACCGACGACCGCGTTCCCAATCGGCGCCAAGACCAGCGATCCGCTGCAAATGTATCTCGAAGACATCTTCACCGTGTCCCTCAATCTCGCCGGCCTGCCGGGCCTGTCCCTGCCGTGCGGCTTCGACCACAGCGGGATGCCGATCGGCTTGCAGATCGTCGGGCGCCCGTTTGACGAAGAAACCATTCTCAACCTCGCCTGCGCCTACGAGCAATCCACCGAATGGCACACGCGCGAGCCGCAACTGTCATGACGTACGAAGCGGTCATCGGCCTCGAAGTTCACGCCGAACTGCTCACCGAGTCGAAGGTGTTCTGCGCCTGTTCCGCGAAGTTCGGGGCGGCGCCGAATGAGCACACTTGTCCGGTCTGCCTCGGCATGCCCGGCGTCCTGCCCGTGCTCAATCGCCGCGTCGTCGAGTTTGCCATCCGCGCCGGCCTCGCGACCAACTGCGAGATCGCCCACTACAGCCGGTGGGCGCGCAAGAACTACTTCTATCCGGACCTTCCGAAGGGCTACCAAATCACGCAATACGAGCTGCCCTTGTGCATCGGCGGCGGCATCGAGATCGCCGCCGAAGATGGCACCAGCAAGATCGTTCGGCTCACGCGCATTCACATGGAAGAGGATACCGGCAAAAATATTCACGACGCGCACGGCGACGCCAGTCTCGTCGACTTCAATCGCTGCGGGGTGCCGCTGCTAGAGATCGTCAGCGAGCCGGACATCCGTTCGGCCACGGAAGCGGGCGCGTATTTACGCAAGCTGCGTTCGCTCTTGCGCTACCTCGAGGTCTGCGACGGCAACATGGAGGAAGGCAGTTTCCGCTGCGACGCCAACGTGTCGATCCGACCGCGCGGACAGAAAGAGTACGGCACCAAAGTCGAAGTGAAGAACATGAACTCGTTCCGCGCCGTCGAGAAGGCCATCGACCATGAGCTGCAGCGGCAGACCGACGTGATCGAGCAAGGCGGCCGCCTGGTTCAGGAAACCCGCCACTGGGATCCTGATCGCGAAGTCACCCGCCCCTCGCGCTCGAAGGAGTTCGCGCACGACTATCGGTACTTCCCCGATCCCGATTTGCTTCCACTGATGGTTGGCGACGAGTGGATCGCGTCGGTGCGGGCGAGCCTTCCCGAACTGCCCGAGGCGCGCTGTGCCCGCTTCGAACGCGAGTACGGCATTCCAGCCTACGACGCCGAGGTGCTCACATCACGCAAGGACTTGGCCGACTACTACGAGGCGGCGGTGCGCGCTCATCGCAATCCCAAGGCGCTCAGCAACTGGGTGATGGGCGACGTGCTCCGCCTGGTCAGAGAGCGCAAGCTCGACGACGCGCTCATCATTCGCGAGTGGCCAGTGCCAGCCGACCGTCTCGCCGCGATGGTCGCCCTCATTGATAGCGGCCAGATCAGCGGCAAGATCGCCAAGACGGTTTTCGAAGAGATGGTAGCCAGCGGCGCGCTACCTGATCGCATCGTCGCGGAAAAAGGTCTGACGCAACTGACCGACGACGGGCCGATCATCGCTGCCATCGACGCGGTGATCGCCGCCAACCCCACGAAGGTCGCCGAGTACCGCCGCGGCAAGGACAAACTGTTCGGCTTCTTCGTCGGCCAGATCATGAAGGCCACTCAAGGCAAGGCCAATCCGCAAAAGGTCAACGAGTTGCTTGCAACGAAACTCTCCGAATAGGACACCCATGGCACGACTGTTCAACGACATCACCGAGACCATCGGCCGCACTCCCTTGGTACGCCTCAACCGCATCACTAGCGGATGCGGCGCGACGGTCTACGCCAAGTGCGAGTTCTTCAATCCGCTCAGCAGTGTGAAAGACCGCATCGGCGTGGCGATGATCAACGCCGCCGAGCACGCCGGCGCGATCGATCGCGACACGATGATCGTCGAACCCACCAGCGGCAACACCGGCATCGCGCTCGCCTTCGTGTGCGCCGCGCGTGGCTACAAGCTGACGCTGACTATGCCCGACTCGATGAGCATCGAACGGCGCCGGCTGTTGCGTTTCCTCGGCGCCGACCTTGTCCTCACGCCAGCGGCCGAAGGCATGACCGGTGCGATTCGCAAGGCTGAAGAGATCGCGCGCGCACACGCGAAGTCGTTTATCCCGCAACAGTTCCAGAATCCCGCCAACCCCGAGATCCATCGCCGCACCACGGCCATCGAGTTGTGGGACGACACCGACGGCGCCATCGACATCCTGATCAGCGGCGTCGGCACCGGCGGAACCATCACCGGAGTCAGCGAAGTCTTGAAACAGAAGAAGCCGTCGGTCCGCGCCGTCGCCGTCGAGCCCGCCGCCTCGCCGGTGCTCTCGGGCGGCAAGCCCGGACGTCATGCCATCCAAGGCATCGGCGCCGGCTTTGTTCCGGACATCCTCAACACCAAGATCATCGACGAGATCATCCAAGTGCAAGACGCCGACGCCATCGCCACCGCGCGCCGCGTTGGCGCCGAAGAAGGCATCCCCTGCGGCATCTCCAGCGGCGCAGCCGTGTGGGCCGCGCTCCAAGTCGCACGCCGCGCGGAGAACAACGGCAAGCTCATCGTCGCCGTCCTCCCCAGCAGCACCGAACGCTACCTCAGCACCGCGCTAGTCGAAGATCTCGCATAGCGCGCAGGGTGCGCGAGCCGATCAGCGTCTGGGCGGAAACACCGGCTGAGAGCGCAAGGAGCGGTAGCGCTGCCGCGACGCGTCCTCGACTCAGCACCCTCGATCCTCGACGACCGAGCTTCAATAGGTGTTGGGCGCCGACACGAGGGCCACCCCGCCGCTGCGAAACAAAGTCGACACACGACCCGCGGAACCGACGCGTCATTCCCCGAGCCTTATGGGGATTAGGCTGCTCGGTGCTTCGACCCAGGAACACGGATTTCAAAAGGTGCAATGACGTGATTCCAAAGTAGAACGCCGAAGACGGTAGCTAAAGCGACCGACTCAAGTAGGTCAAGCGTGCTCTCGATGATCGCCGATAGATGCGCTCGGAGTACTGGCGACACAAGAACGAGCGCCAGCTGAGCAGCAAACGCGATCCAAAAGGCGCGCGCGAAGGTGTTGCGCGCGGCCGCGATCCCGCGCGCTACGAGCGGTATGCAAATCATCGCGGCGATAGGGAACAAGAAATCTCCGAGAGCAAGGGATTTCACGCGGGCGACCTCGAACCAAGAGGGCTTTGTCGCGAGGAGAAATGCGGACACAAAAGACGAGAGAAGATTGAAGGCGAGCATCGCGATAAGGAGCCAACGAGTTCGCGCCGCGTTCAATTGCATGGGTATTCATTCCTCGTAGAGCAACCTAGCGGTCGCGCCCCGCGGCTGGTGGGCGCTGGTTAGGCCGCGACGGTCATGGGCTCAACTGCTTCTGCGCAATCCAGCGGGCGTCGCCCGGAGTGATTACCAGGATGTCTACCGGTCCGCCGACCGTCTTTTCACGAGCCTGAAAGCGCATCGTGTCGATTGTCGCCCGTATTGCGAAGCTTGCGAAGTCGATCGCATCCTGAAGTGTGAAGAACTCAAACGGTACGCCGAAGCTCGGAATAGGCGTCGGCGTCGTGCCAGCGGCGCCAACCAGCATCACATCATTCATGAGTCTCTGGAATACGTCGATTTCTCCACCCCAGTTCGCTCCCTGGTTCCCAGGTTTGTTCATCGGCGTAACCGATTTCGCAGCGAGGTCGAGAAAGACCGCCTCCTGCTTGTGGGTTCCGGAAATTCTGACCGGTCTTTTCCGGAAACTCTGGCCGGTTTGTCAGCGTGATCGTTGTTTGAATTCGAAGAGTCAAGCGGCGGTAGGTGACGGGTACGGTACGACGGACCGTCAAGCACCAGGAGGCGGC